>JANXPR010000250.1 GCA_025357215.1 Acidobacteriaceae bacterium
ACTTTCATGGAGCCCAGTTCGCTGGCCATGCCGGATGAATTGCGTCCGGCCACCATCAGGCTGGTCAGGACCGGTCCAAGCTCGCGCACCATGGAAATGGAAACCAGCTGTCCGGTAAGCGAGAGCGAACCAAAACGCTCCAGAGTGTTGGCGGAATTCAAGGCCAGCACCATGCCGGTGAACATACCGGTGAGGATGACGATGGGCAGGCTGCCAACGCCGATGAGGTCGGCTTGCTGGATGGCGTCCGCCACATAACGTGGATGAGAAAACACGTTGGTGACGGAACGCAGCGAGAGGTACGCGTAATCCTGCACCACCAGCACGCTGCGCTTGGCGAATTGAAAAGGAGAGGTCAGTTCCATCCCATGGCCAATATAGCAGAGGCATGAAGGCGGCGTCTGCTATCACCCACAAAGGAAAAATGATGTTACATTGCCCGCGTGCCGGGCGTCCGCTACAATTCTGGCCCTGTGAACGAGCAGCCACTTTCGCCCCGAAAACTGATACTTAGCGTGCTTTTCTCCAAGGGACGCATGGAAGCCCTGACCGACGGCATCTTTGCCATCGCCATGACGCTGCTGGTGCTGGAATTGAAAGTCCCGGATTTGCCTAAAACTATCGGCAGCGCCGAGCTGTTGCACAAACTGGGTGAGGAAGCTCCGGCTTTTTTTAGTTTTCTGATTTCATTTCTCTACTGCGGCCTGCTCTGGTTCCTTCACCATATGGCGATGCATTTTATCCGGCATGTGAAGATTGGCCTGGCGTGGTTGAACCTGCTGTTCCTGATGTCCATTTCCATGCTGCCGTTTTCATGCGGACTGCTTGGCCACTTTCTGCATACTCTGGCGGCACAGGAGATTTATTTTGGCAACATGCTGCTGGCCTCATTGTTACTGGCGGCCCAATGGTGGCTGGCCAAACGACTGAAGCTGGTGAACGAAGACGAGCCGCAGGCAGTGCGGGCCATGGGACAGCAATTGATGTTCTTTCCTCCGGCGGTGGCCGCGGCCATGGTGGCCACGTACTTTAATCCGCTGGCCGGGTTCTACGCGATGAGCGGCGTTCTGCTGGGGTTGCGCCTCTGGCAGAAACTTACTTTCAAGAAACAGACTGAGCGCACCAGGAATTCGCTTTCTTCCTGACCTCAGGTTGAGCGGCAATCGCGAGCTTTCTCTGTCACAGACGACTCGCGAGATACGCCACAGCAAGCAGTCGGGCCGCTTTCAACACCGTCTCCAAACGCGTTATGCTTAAAGTCGAGGAAGGTGTTTCCTAATGTTTACTCTGGAACAGTTCGTCGCCGATTGCCGTGCCGCGCTGAAAGAAGATTCGTCTCACGCGCGGGTGCGCGAAGTCGTGGCCCGCGCTGTCTCCGATCCCGCCGCGGTTTTGAAGGCCCTGGGCGAGCCGCAGCGAGCCGAGATGCAAAACCTCTATCGCTCAGACAATCTCACCATCCTGAACGTAATTTGGGCGCCGTGGATGACGTTGCTGCCCCACAATCATCAGATGTGGGCGGTGATCGGAATTTACACCGGCCGCGAGGACAACATCTTCTGGCGCCGTGTGCCCGGCCATTCTGACAAAGTAGAAGCCGCAGGCGCCCGCGCTCTTTGCGAAAAGGACGCTCAACCCCTGGGCCGCGACATCATCCACTCGGTTACCAATCCCATCCCTCGCCTCACCGGCGCGATTCACGTTTATGGCGGCGACTTTTTCGCCGTCCAGCGAAGCGAGTGGGACGCAGAGACATTGCTGGAAAACCCTTGCGAGGGAGAGAAGATGGTGCGGAGGTTTGAAGAAGCAAACGCCATGCTGCTGAAGCGATAGCAATCCGGCGCGCTGGACCTTATCTTTAACCTTTAGACCCTCAATCTTTAGACCTCGATCTTGAAACCGCGTCTTCTGTATCCTAAATGAATGCCAGCTAAAAGCAACAACATGCTGATGCGGACAATTGCCGCCTTCAAGTTCCTGAAGGCGATCTTGCTCGTTGCGGCTGGAATTGGTGTTTTGAGGGTTACTCAACGTGAATATCAGCGACTACGCTGAGAGCCTTATCTTTCGCATTCACCTCAGTCCAGGCAACCATCTGGTGGCGAAAATTCTGGCACGCGTCTCCAACGTCACTCCACGACAACTGCATGAGCTGGGAGTTGTCTCGTTCATCTACGCCGGACTTTTCTGATCGAAGGAATCGGGCTTTGGAGCCTGAAACGCTGGGGCGAATGGATCACCATCATCATTACCAGTTCGCTGTTGCCCTTTGAAGCGTACGAACTTTTCCGCCGTCTCTCACTCGTTCGAGCTGGATTGCTGCTGCTCAATCTTGGAATCGTGGCTTACTTAGCCTGGCGGCTCCGAAGTACGCGCAATCGCGACTAGCTGAGCCTTGCGTGATAACGGAGCTTAAGAATCGACCTAGAAGAAGCAACCTAGAACAAACAGCCTAGGAATCCCGCGAGTTTGCCTTCTTCTTGACTTCAATATTCAACCGTTTGATCTTCTGGTTGAGCGTGGACAGCGGGATATGGAAGCGGTCCGCGGCTTCGGTCTGGTTCCAACCGCATTTTTCCAGCATATCCACGATCAGGCGGCGTTCGCAGTCTTCCACAATCTCAAACAACGAAGCATCTGGACGATGCTCAAACATTTTTCCGGCAGCGCCACGGCCCACAATGTGGTCCGGCAGCAATTCAATGCCGATCACCGGACCGTTGGAGAGCACCACGGCGCGCTCCATCACGTTTTCCAATTCGCGCACGTTGCCCGGCCAGCCGTAGTCCATGAGCGGACGCAGAGCTTCTGACGAGATTTGGCGCGGCGGCTTGCCGTTTTCTTCAGAAAACTTTGCCAGGAAATGGTTCACCAGCAACGGAACGTCCGCGGAACGGCTGCGCAACGGCGGAAGATCAATGGTGATCACGTTCAGGCGGTAGAACAGGTCTTCACGGAACTTGCTTTCCTTGACCATGACCTTCAGATCAATGTTGGTGGCGGCGATGACGCGAACGTCCACCTGAAGTTCATGGATGCCGCCCAGATGCATGAATTTTTTGTCCTGCAGCACGCGCAGGATCTTGGACTGCGTTTCCATGCTCATGGTGCCTATTTCGTCGAGGAAAATGGTGCCGGTATCGGCCACTTCAAACAGGCCTTTTTTGGACGAAATGGCGCTGGTGAAAGCGCCTTTCACGTGGCCGAATAAAGTGGACTCCAGAAGATCAGCCGGCATGGAGCCGGTATTCACCGGAACAAAAGGACGGTCCTTGCGCGGCGAGTTAGCGTGAATGGCCTTGGCGATGAGTTCCTTGCCAGTGCCGCTTTCCCCCTGGATCAGCACGGTGGAGCGTGACGCCGCCACCTGGCCCACCAGATCGAATATCTTGAGCATGGAATCGCTCTTGCCCACGATGTGTTCAAAGTTATAGCGCTGCTTGAAGGCGCGTTTGAGCTGTTCATTCTCTTCTTCCGCGCGGCAACGCGCCACGGAGGCGCGCACGTCCGCCAGGAGCTTTTCGTTGTCCCAGGGCTTCTGGATGAAGTTAGTGGCGCCGGACTGGATGGCGCGGACGGCGTTGTCCACGGTGCCGTAAGCGGTAATCATGATCACGGCAATTTGCGGGTCGCGGTTGCGGATTTCCGCAAGCACTTCCAGGCCATTGCGATCAGGCAAAGCAAAGTCCAGCAGGATCAGATCAAACGGGCGGTCGCCCATTTTGGCCAGGCCCTCTTCGCCGGTGCCGGCGGATTCCACGCTGTAACCTTCAAATTGCAAAAGCGTTTCGAGAGATTCGCGAATCGCGGCCTCATCATCGATGATAAGGATGGAACCGCTGGCAGCGGTTTCCGCAGGCGGTCTGCTTAAAACTGCGAGTTCAGACATTTACGGCCTTCCTGATTAATGGAAATTCCAGGTGGAACTGCGTTCCCTGGCCAGGGTGGGATTCCACGCGGATCTTGCCTGCGTGCTCTTGAATGATTCCGTACGTGACAGACAAACCAAGACCGGTACCACGCGACTGGCCTTCCCGCGGCGCGTTCTTGGTAGTAAAAAATGGATCGTAAATCTTATGAATATGCTCGGGAGCAATGCCCGACCCGGTGTCGCCGATGGTTACGCCCACGGCGCTTCCATTGCTGGTGACCACGCGCAGCGTGCCGCCGGTTCCGGCCATGGCGTCCTTGGCGTTGAGAAACAAGTTCAGAAAAACTTGCTGCAACTTACCGGCGTTGCCGTGGATAGTGGGCAGCCCGTCGTGGAGTTCAGCTTCCACCTTGATGCGCGACGTTTTCAACTGATGTTCCAGCAGGGCCAGCGTGTCCGTAATGATCTTGTTCAGGCTGATGTCACTGAACTCGGTGGCGCTGGTGCGCGAGAAGTTCAGCAGGTTGTTCACAATCTCTGACGCGCGAAACGTCTGCCGGGTGATCTTGTCCATGAGCGCGGCCAATTTTTCGTCGCCATTGATCTGCTTGGCCATCATCTGCGCGTAGCTGGAAATTACGGCCAGCGGCGTATTCACTTCATGGGCCACGCCAGCGGCCAACAAGCCGATGGATGACATTTTTTCCGCCTGCGAGAGCTGGGTTTCCAGTTCAATGCGCTCGGTGATGTCGTCCACGATGATCAAGCGGCCGATCACGCTGAATTTTCTGGTGACCAGCGGTGCAATCGCTACGTTGGCCACGCGAGTGTCCCCCGTGGGCGTGTTCAAACGGAATTTGTACAAATTGTGAATGCCGGGGTTCAGGCGTACGCGGAAAAATTCTTCCATGAACGATACCGGGAAAACATCACCCAGCTTCTGGCCAAGCACCTGTGACCGCGCCAGCGCGTACATCACTTCCATTTGTGAGTTCCAGGATTCGATGCGGTCTTCCAGGTCCACGGCCAGCACGCCCACGCTGATGGATTCGACGATGTTTTCGTTGAAGTCCTTGAGGCGTTCGTACTCGGCGGCTTTTTGTTCCAGTGACGCATAGAGCCGGGCATTCTGAATGGCAATGCCAATGTAACCGGCCAGAGTTTCCAGCAACTCAACGTCTTCGCTGGAGAGGTAGTCGCCGGAGACTGTTTTTCCCAGACCGAGAACGGCGATGGTGCGTCCCTGCACGGTGCAAGGGATGTAGTAATTCAAATTCAGCTTGGCAACGGTTTCGCGGGCGGTCTCGCTGCCCTGCAGGGCTTTACGCGTGTTGTCAAAGAAAATGTGGCCGGCATAGTGTTCCGGATCGTCAACGACCAGGAAACTCAGGTCCAGCGGACCGGGGCCGCTATAAGAAATGCCGAAAGACTTGGCCATTTCGAACGGCGCGTCTGGATCGCCCGTGGCCTGGAAGATGGCGACGCGGTCCACCAGCAAGGTGCGCGAAAGGCGATCGATCACGGAGATCAACATGGCGCTGAGATCAATTTGCGAACTCAATTCGCGGCCAAACTCGATCAGCGTGCGGCGGTAGTCGTAACGCTTGCGATAGAAAAATTTGTCAACGGCGGCCTGAATCCAGTTCTTCAGCGGCTCAAAAGCCAGCGCTGTAATGATGACGGCGGCGATAAGTCCCGCGGTGCCCGATCCGGGCAGCTTGCTGCGGACCGCGTCCGCCATGCTGCCGATCACGACAAAATACGCGCCGACGATGGCTGCTGTAGCCAACGTGTAAGAGACGCCGCGCTTGAAGATTACGTCCACGTCCATCAGACGGTATCGCACAATGGCGTAACCGAACGTGAGCGGCAAAAAGACCAGGGAGAGCACCGAGATCTTCATCAGCGGCGTGGCCAGCGCGCCCAACAGGAAAGGGATAACGTAGAACAGTGTGAATGGCGTGATAGCCAGCACGGTGCCGCGCGAAATCCACTTCATCTGCTGCTGTTGCAGAGCGGTAGTGGCTTTACGATAGCTGTGCCAGAGAACCCCGGCCGCGATTACGAAGTAGAGCGCCAGGTAAAACATCTGCATCCAGTCCAGGAGCCAGCGCAGACGTTCACTTGGGCCGAACCATTGCGGGAAAACCATTTGCGCGCCAAACAATAGCGCTCCCGGCAAGTAAACCGGCGCCGCAAGCCATGCCCACTTCACCACGGGGCGGCGGTCTTCCGGCGGGAACGTCAGCGCAAAATGCAGAAACAGCGCGGGCTGCAAGAGCCAGGCCACCACGTTGGACCAATAAATAATCAGATCAAACGTGTTGAGCTTGCCGGTGTAATGAAACGAGTACAGAACAAAAGACACCAGGCAGAAAATATAAAAATGCGTGGACTTGGGCGCCGTCCAACGGCGGAATAAAACGTAAATGCCAATGCCAAGATAGATCAGCGCGATCAGACGCTGGCCGGCATACAGCGAACGGTCCACCGGCTCCAGCACCAGGGAAAGGCCTTCAATCAAAACGCCGTCGCGCTCCACGTCGTAATTGACTTGCGATAAAACTCCGGCGCGATAAATCTGCCGTTGCAAGGCGGCAACCGTGGTGATCTTGGGCCGGCGAACGACTTTGTCCTGCGGCTTCAGGCGGTGACGGTCCGCGGACGGCTTGCTCCCGCCCATCCACTCACGCTCCACGATGGTGATGTTCAGCAGCTTGTCGCCCTGCTTGATTCCACCATGGTCCGCTGGACCACCGGGCCGTACGCGATTAGCGACCAAGCCATCACCTTGTTCGACCCACCAGACGCCATCGTCAGGAGTGACAAACTGGCCTTCCTTCTGGAAGTTGATGGCGGCGAACACAATGGTGGTGGCTGTAAGCAAAGCCAAAACCACGGCCGACACTC
This sequence comes from Acidobacteriaceae bacterium, assembly GCA_025357215.1. GTDB lineage: Bacteria > Acidobacteriota > Terriglobia > Terriglobales > Acidobacteriaceae > Angelobacter. The sequence goes on from JANXPR010000250.1 coordinate 6,782, forward strand.
GGATTAGCGAGTCCTTGCGCATAGGCGGGTCAGTGAAAGCGCGGGGCCGAGGAGAATCGCGCTTGATGAGCCGTATCAGCCGTGAAAGAAGCAACTCTGATGCCATGATGAATGACCACGTGAACTACATAAGTCTTCTGTTTGCTTTGAGTTGAATGATTATAGCTCTATAATCAGGCAATTAATACAGAAAATAATATCTAGTTGTGATTTCTTGTATTTATGGCAGAATGGTCGGTTTCGGACTTGGTCACCCGGAAGGACTTACCAAAAAAGTACGGGACACAGAATTTGTGTCCCGCGAAAAAGAATCAACAGAGGCGATATCCTTGTAATTGGAGGATAGATCAAGACTTGTGGTTGCCCCTGCTGAGCTAAATACCGGGAACAGCGAACATCTGATGCCGCAAAGTCTCTGGGCCGAAATCGACGGCCAGAAGATGCACTTCCTTAAAGCCGGTTCGGGACCGCCTCTGCTTCTGATCCACGGCTTGCTGGGCGGATCGTTTTGCTGGCGTTTCAATCTCCCCACGCTGGCCCGCAACCACACCGTGTACGCCGTGGACATGGTCGGCATGGGAATGTCGGACGCTCCGCGGCGCTGCGATTGCGGCATGCAAACGCAAGCGCAACGACTGAGCCGGTTTGTTGATGATCTGAGGGTAAAAGAAGTAGACATAATCGCTTCTTCCTGGGGAGGCGGCGTGGCCATGTTCCTGGCATCGCAAAACGAGAACGTCCGGACACTGCAACTGGTGGCGCCGGTCAATCCCTGGTCAGACTTCGGACGCGAACGGATCAACTTCTTTACCGCCGGCCCCATCGCTCGATTCCTTCTCCCTATCTTGCTGCCGTATTCGCGGCCATTCCAACGTCCGTGGCTGGAGCGTTTGTATGGCGACCCCAAACGCATACCTCCTGGCACGCTCGCAGGATATACATCGCTGATCACTCGTCGCGGACGCGGCCACAACCTGTTGGACATCCTTCGCTCCTGGCAGAAAGACGTTGACGCTTTGCGGATTGCCATCGCCAAACTCACTCAACCGACGCTGCTGATCTGGGGACCGCGCGACCTGGCTGTCGATCCCCGATCAGCGTACGCGCTCAAGAACACTATCCCCGGCAGCGAAATTGCTTTTGTTCCGGACACCGGCCACTTGCCGTTTGAAGAATCGCCGGACGTGTTCAACACCACGGTGCTCGACTTCCTGAGCAGAACTAAGTAAGGCGAATTTCGCGGGCCTTATTTCGACGATCCCCATTTCGCAATTCTTATTTTCGCGATTCTCATTTCGTGATTCTCACGGTCGTATGCTTCTCCCACCGGTCATGTCCTTCTTAGTTCCAGCGGCGTGCATTTTGTTTCTCCGCGGAGCGTGCGCTGTGCCACACTAGAAAAACACGTTCCCATGGTTAACCGCCTTAAGTTCCTGCTGGCCAATATCGACGGCGAAGCCTGGCTGCGCTTCTTCCTGGCTCTGGCCGGATTGGCGCTGGCCTTTGCCGCCGCCGTGTTTTCCTCTGCCGCCAGCGAATCCGGCAACATAGTTGCCACTATTGTTTTTGCGTCCACAGCATTGTTCCTGGCTGGAATCGTGGGTATTACCACGCTGCCTTATCTCACGCGCCGGGTAGTTGCCACGCGCGTGCGTGAAGCTTTGCAATACGAACTCACGCGGGAAGGCATGGCCTACCTGGGCGTGCTGTTGATCGTGGGCATTGCCGCGCTGAATACCGGCAACAACCTGCTGTTCATTGTGGTGGCCGCCATGCTGGCCGCGGTGTTGGTTTCCGGCATCGCGTCCGCCGCTGTGTTGCGCCGCCTGCAACTGGACGTGGGCATGCCGGAGAACGCTTTCGCCGGCCGCCCGGTTGACGTCCATGTAAAACTCCAGAACCCGCGCTACTGGATGCCTGCCTTCTCCGTAAAAGTTTCCACGCCCGCGGAAAAGAAGAAAAAGAACCCTGGATGGGAATGGCAGAAATCCGAATTCTCTTTCCCGCGTAAACAGGTATGGTTCAGCGTGCCGGACTACACTTTGCGCCGCAAGGTTGTCCCGCCCCGGCTTCCCAGCATCCTTACCCAGCCGGTGTACTTTACGTTTGTCGCGCCACGTACCGCAGCGGAAACCGAAATTGATCTGATGTTTCCGCGTCGCGGCCTTTACAGCCAGGACGCATTCAGCTTGTCCACGCGCTTTCCGTTTTCCTTTCTTACCAAAAGCCGCAAGGTCGCGCTCGATCGCGAACTGCTGGTCTATCCCGTTTTGCTCGACCAGGACAACCTGCTGGACGTGCTGCCCATGATCACCGGCGAGTTCGTCTCTTACATGCGCGGACGCGGCAGCGAACTCTACCGCATTCGCGAACATACACCGGACGATCCCGCGCGCACCGTCGACTGGAAAGCCACCGCCAAAACCGGCGACCTCAAGGTCCGCGAATTTACCCGCGAAGACGAACGCCGCCTGCGTATCGTCTTTGACAATCCCGAGCCCTTGCGCCTTCCCAACGAAAAGTACGAGCACGCCGTTTCCCTGGCCGCTACGCTGGCCTGCCACTTCGCCACGGAAAACATCGAGCTCTCGTTCGCCGGCTCCGGCTACGGCAACGGCTTTCATCTCGACGACTTTCTCCGCTACCTGGCGACCATCCAGCCGCAACCGGCAACGGCGTATCCGGAAAACGTCCTCGATGCCCTGCCCGTCTCGTCGGACTACAACGTCATCCTGACGGCCCGCAAACCCGGCACACTGCCCAGCTCGCTGTGGCACAGCTCGTACGTGATCTACATTTAAGGAACACAGGGCGAGACGGGTTAGCGGCAGAGGTTGTCCTCTTGTAACGCTTGCTGCCTTTCCCTCACTAGCCTTCGATACTTGTTGGGGATTTTTGATACTATTCACCCCAGTAGCACATCGCTAAGGGAGGCGAGATCCCATGCTCATCCGCCGCTTCTTTCCGGCCGCCAGTTTTTTGGCCTTTTGTTTTGCAGCCTCTTGCGCCCTGCTCGGCTTACAATCACACGCCCAATCCAGTTTTCCTGACAAATGCGATAACGGCACCCCGCTACCCTTTGACGCCATCAAGGTCAGCCATCCCCTTGACGGCTCTTGCGGCATCATCGGGAAAACCACGTCCTCTGTATCCAGCCATGCGCAAAACACCGCCAAGAACAATTTCTGCGCCGTGGCCGCCAGCGGCACGCCCGACACTTTTAGTCCGCAGATGCTCACCGACTTGCAGGCCAGTGCCGGCCTCCCGTCTGGCACCGGCAAGGAACCGCAGGACCGCGGCGACGAACAAGCTGCCGGCGAAGGCAAGCTCATCCGCATGAAAGCGTTTCTGATTGAGGCCCATCACGCCGACCTGGGCGGCGGCGAGAGCGTGAACTGCAACGGCCCAAAGGAAGAAGACAACGACATCCACATCGCTTTTGCCAGCGACTCCGGCGCGGAAGAGTGCAGCAGCGTATCGGCGGAGATTAGTCCGCATTTCCGTCCGGCCAGTTGGAACGAGATTGGCCACTACGAAAAGTACAACTCGTCTTCCCACCTCTACGCGGTTGACCCGCAAATCTCCGCGCGCTTGCAGTCGCAAGCCTACCGCGTGACCGGCCAGCTTTTCTTTGACGCTTCGCACGGGCCCTGCCCTTGCGGGACGAAATGCAATCCCGTGCGCTCCTCCGTCTGGGAAATCCATCCGGTGTACGCGATTGAGGTTTGCCGCGCCGGAGCCACCTGCGACGTGAACACGGACTCTGACTGGGTGGCCTTTGACACCTGGTGGACGAGCCTGACACCGCTGAAGAAAGTCCGTCCGCCGCACAGCCATACGCCGCATGAACCTAAAACACCCGCGAAGCCTCCGGCCAAACCCAAGCCGGCACACCAGCCGGCGACACCGAACCCTTAAGAGCCAGCGGAAAAACCTGCATGCCCCGTCTTCTACAAGATGATTGCCGAAGGCGGGGATTTTTCTTTCCTGAACCAAAAGCCTTCAAACCAAAAATCGTCGAAACAAAAAGCCGCTGCGAGGAGTCTATTTAAGAGTTGTGCCTTCGAATGGCACGCTGCGGTGTGTCCCCATGAACCTAAACAACCTTGCTCCAGGACTTTCCCGGACCGCCCGGTCTCGATCGCTGCCGGCAATCGTACCGCTGGCCGCGCTGTTGTTACTGATCGGCGGTGGGCTGGCGCAGCTTCGCGCCTACCATGTTCCCAGTCCTGGCAGTCCGGGAGATCGCAGCGGCATCATCCGGGAAGACTCGCAGGCTGGGACTGCGGCCAAGCCTTCTCCCACGCCCGGCTATACCCTGCGCATTGATACCTCGCTGGTCACCGTGGACGCGAGTGTGCTCACCGAAGACGGATACTTTGTTTATGACCTAAAGAAAGAGGATTTTCGTCTGTTCGAAGACGGCGTTCCCCAGACGATTACCAGTTTTGGCCAGATTCAGACGCCGGTGACTGTTGTGTTGCTGGTGGAATTCAACGCCGACACGTCAATGCAGCAGGTGCTCGCCTTGCGCGCGTGCACGCGGTTGACCCGCCAGTTGAAACCCGAGGACTGGACGGCGCTGGTGCTCTTTGACAAACGGCCCAACATCGCGCTGGATTTCACTCAGGATAAAAGCGCGATTCTGGAAACGGTAAGCAAAACAGGATTTCCGCTCTCCCGGGAAACTAACTTGTTTGACGCTCTGGCGGACACGCTGGATCGCCTGCAGTCGGTGGAAGGCCGCAAGTACGTGGTCCTGATGGCTTCCGGCAATGACACGTTGAGCAAGCTGTATCTTGATCCGGTGCTTAAGAAAATTGAACAGGCGCGGCAGACGGTGATTTATTCGGTGGACATACTCCCCGGCGTGGGCAATCTGCAGGCGCACAACCAGCTGCGTGTATTCGCGCGGATGACGGGCGGTCGCTACTATCCGGCGGTAAGCTTGCAGGACTATGACGATGCATTTCGCGACCTTGGCCAGTCCGTCCGCAACCGCTACGTTCTCTCTTATCATCCCACGCACCGCGAGCAGGACAGCACCTGGCGCAAGATCAAGGTGCAGGTGGTTGACCTTCCAGAAACCGCGGACAACGCGAAAGAAATGAACAAGCACCGGCGCAAATATCAGATTGTGGCGCGTGAAGGCTACCGTGCCGCTCCGGAAGTTCATTAGAACGCGCTACGAATCGCCGCGCGCATCGCCAGTGCAATTCCCTGCCAGGAATTTCCCGCTCCGCTTTTTGCTGAAATTGCTACAATCATGGGCGTTCTCAACAAAGGTTTTTTCCCATGGACCCCTCCATTATCCGCCAGCTGCGCAAAATAGTTGGTTCTGAAGCCGTTCTTGATCGTCCTGAAGAACTGATGATGTACGAGTATGACGGCGGCGTGGACCGTAGCCGTCCTGGGGCAGTCGTGTTTCCAGAGACTACCCAGCATGTGTCCGGCATCATGCGGCTGGCATCACAGACCAAAACGCCGGTTGTGCCGCGCGGAGCTGGAACCGGACTGAGCGGCGGAGCCATCGCGAGCAAAGAAGCCATCATGCTGGCCATGGCCCGCATGAACAAAATTCTTGAAATTGACGTCGCCAACCAGCGCGCCGTGGTGCAACCCGGCGTGGTGAATCTTGAAGTGAGCAACGCCGCTGCCAAGTTCGGCTACTACTACGCGCCCGATCCTTCCAGCCAAAAGGCCTGCACTATCGGCGGCAACGTGGCGGAAAATTCCGGCGGCCCGCACACACTCGCCATGGGCGTTACGGTAAACCACGTCACCGGACTGGAAGTTGTTCTGCCCGATGGACGCATCGTTGAGTTCGGCGGCAAATCGCAAGACTCCTGCGGACTCGATCTCACCGGCTTCTTCGTGGGCTCAGAAGGCACGATGGGTGTGGTGACCAAAGCTATCGTCAAGCTGACCAAGTTGCCGGAAGCCGTGGCCACGTTGCTGGCAATCTACAACTCGGTGGAAGACGCCGCGAATACGGTCGTCGCGATCACGCAAAGCGGTGTGACTCCCGCCGCTCTTGAAATGCTCGACGGATGGATGGTGCGCTGCGTGGAAGAAAACGTCCACGCCGGTTATCCCATGGACGCAGGCGCGGTGCTGCTGATTGAACTGGAAGGCATGAAGGAAGCGGTGGAAGAACAAGCCGAAGCCGTAAGCGCCGTCTGCCTGCAAGCCAAAGCGCGTGAAGTGCGCCGCGCGAAAACGGAACAGGAACGCCAGCTTCTCTGGCTCGGACGCAAGACAGCATTTGGAGCCGTGGGCCGCGTGTCTCCTGCGTATTACACGCAAGACGGCGTGATTCCCCGCACCAAAGTTCCCGCCACGCTGGCGGAAATTGAACGCATCAGCCAGAAATACGGACTCATCATCGGCAACGTGTTCCATGCCGGCGACGGAAACCTGCACCCGCTGATCCTGTTCGATAGCCGCGATCCCAAGCAGATGGAAGACAGCCACAAAGCCGGCAACGAGATTATGGAATGCTGCATCCGCTTTGGCGGATCGATCACCGGCGAACACGGCGTGGGCCTGGAAAAGAAAAACTTCATGCCGCGGTTGTTCACGGAAGACGACCTGGAAGTAATGATCAAGCTGCGCAACGCCTACAATCCTGACTCGATTCTGAATCCGCAGAAGATGATTCCGGAGTTGCGTTTTTGCCGCGAGATCACTGGACCGCTTCCGGAAGCCAAAGTCGAGCCAGTTTCGGGGATACCGGTATGAGCGCCGCTGCGGCAGTATCCGTGGAGCGCGAGCTTGCGGCCATCGTAGGCGAAGAACACGT
>JANXPR010000252.1 GCA_025357215.1 Acidobacteriaceae bacterium
CCAGGGCCAGCGGCAGTCGCGCAGCCCAATCATGCACGCCAAACACGCTGTATGAAGCGGCCATGCTCCAGTAAACCAGCGGAGCTTTTTCCAGGTAGGCCACGCCATTGAGGTGGGCAGTGACCCAGTCGCCAGAGTCGAGCATGTTGCGGGCAATTTGTGCCTGGACGGCGTCCACATCGTCCATGAGACGCGGCGGGCTGATAATGTTGAGAAGAAAAACGAGACTGGCTGCGGTTACAACGATCCAACCGGAGCGAGAACGGCCGCTGCTTCCGTTTCCAGCAGCTCCTGCGTCGGCGCTTCGATCTTCCATTCTTTCATCCACAGCAGCAATACCATCAGTCCCCATAAGTGATAACCCAGATTGGCCCTTCGCTCCAAGTGATCAGTCAGCATCTTCTCCACGGCGCTCCAGCGGAAGAGCCCTGTGGCGTTTACGGCTTCCTCAGAAAGTGTTTCCAGAAGCAGCGGGCGCAGCACGCCGCGGAACCAGTCATGCACGGGGATGTCAAAACCAATCTTCGGACGGCGCAACACGTTGGGCGGCAGTTTGTCCTGCATCAGCTGGCGCAGAACGTATTTCGATTTTGATCCGTTGAGCTTGAATTTGTCCGGCAGCGTGGCGGCAAAGTCCACGATGCGCGGATCAAGAAACGGCGGACGCGCTTCCAGCGAGTGGGCCATGGTCATGCGGTCCACTTTATAAAGGATGTCGTCGGCCAGGTAGTAGCGCTGGTCAAAACCTAGAAAGCGTTGCAGCGTTGAGCCGTCTGGAACGTGCGAAAGCAGGTGCGCCATGGGACCAGGATCGGCGAAGTGGAAGAACTTCTGCTTTTCGTCTTCCGTGAATGTCCCGTTCCAATAGACGTGGGCTTCTTCCGGCGTAAGCAGTGATCCGTGAAGGAAGCGCTTGAGCTTGTACTCAAAGCTGATCTTGTCGTCCGAGACGGGCAGCAGATTGGCTCCGGCCAGCGCCGCGCGCCGCAGGCCTGCGGGCACGTGCCGCGCCCAGCTGGCGTAGCGATCGGCTTTGTACGTGAGGTAGCCGGCAAAAAGTTCGTCCGCGCCTTCACCGGTAAGAATCACCGTGACTTTGCGGGTGGTCATCTCCGCCAGGAACCATGCGGGCAGAGCGCCGGCGTCCGCGCTAGGCTCGTCAGAGAAGTAAGCCATTTTCAGGATGGCGGAAACCAGATCAGTGCTTTCGTCCAGGTTCAATTCTTCATGGACGCTGCCAAAGTGCCGCGTGATTTCTCCGATGGACTCGCTTTCATCGAAAGACCGGCCTTTAAACGTCATGGAGAAAGTACGCAGGTTGGTGGCGCCGGTATGCGCGGCGTAGCGGAGAATCGTGGATGAATCCAGGCCTCCGCTGAGCCAGATGCCAACAGGTACGTCGGACATCAGTTGCTCGCGGACGGATTTAGTCAACAGATCGTCAAGCTGTTCAGTGGCTTCGCCGATGGAACGCGGAGCGGGCTCGGCGACGGCTGCCGGTACGTAAGAGCGGACTTGAATGCGTCCGTCATGCCATTCCAGCATGTGGCCGGGCAGCAGCTTGTGGATTCCTTCCACCAGCGTGTACGGAGCGGGCACGTAGTTCAGGCTGAGGAAGCAGTTAAGTCCGGTGAGGCAAATCTTGCGCGGAATTTCCGGATGAGCAAAGAGGCACTTCAATTCAGAAGCAAAATAAATTTCGCCATCTTGCAGGCAGTAGTAGAGCGGCTTGATGCCCA
>JANXPR010000255.1 GCA_025357215.1 Acidobacteriaceae bacterium
TTTTTCAAATAAAAAACTCTTGCTCCCGTAAGAACAAAAGCCGCCCTAAAAAAGGCGGCTTTTTTCTGTAACAAAGTAACGTTACTGTCCTGAGTCTCACTACTTTAGTGCGGGACGGGTGTACTAAGGAACCGTGCTATAAAAAACGTGCAAACCCCCCGAAACAATTTAAAAATTCCATTCGATAGATGAGGTGTGTTTTGAACAGATTCTTTTCAGGGACCTGTGTACTTGCCCTTGCGCTGTTTGTAGCTGGTTCAGCGAACGCGCAGACTTTCAATGGCTTCTACGTAGGCGGTTACGCTGGGGGAGCAAAGGGTAACAGCGACGCATTTACGAGCACGATCTTTAGCCCCACCGGCTATTTCGCTCTCAGCAGCGTTCCGGCGATAGCAGCAGCCGGTCATCAGCCCCTGAGTCCGCGCGGTTTCAATGGCGGCGGACAGGCTGGCTATAACCTTCAACGAGGACACTGGGTTCTTGGCGTGGAAGCGGATTTCGGCAGCATGCGCATCATGGACGACTTCAACAGCACGGCACTCTACCCCTGCTGCGCTCCCACAAACTTTACGGTCACGCAAACAGTCAAGAGCTCGTGGCTGATTACTGCGCGTCCCCGTATCGGCCTCGCGGGCGGCTCATGGATGGTGTACGGCACGGGCGGCGTAGCGATGACCAACTTTGATTATTCTGAGAACTTCATTGACACTTTCGCCACTGCGCATGAAAGCGCGGCTACTTCAAGCACGTTGACGGGGTGGACCGGCGGCGGCGGCGTGGAGTTTAGACTTGGAAGCGGAAGTCGTTGGTCCGTCAAGGCCGAATACCTCTTTGCCGATTTTGGTACCGGAGTGAAGGTGACCAGCACGAACCTTACGGCTTTCACCCCTCCGATTTCGTTCCCCACCAACATCTTTAGCCACCAGGCAGACCTGACGGCACATCTCTTCCGTTCCGGCATCAACTACCGTTTCTAGGGTATTGCACCGGCGCTTCTTGTCCGGTTTGTTGAATCAGGCCGCCCGCCAAGGGCGGCTTTTTTTGCTTGCGAATCGCGTGGGCCTTTAGGCGGACGTTCATCGCGTTAGCAATGAAACCTCGTATCCGGGGACTTTATGTCAGTGAGGCTGATCCGCCGCCGAAATCCGGTCATCGGCCTTTCGGTCCCTCTACTTCTGGCGATGATTGTGCGAAACTAACAGCCCTTAATTCCAAGGTCTGGAATCGTTATGCGTGGATCACCTAGGTGGGCGTCAATGGGTTTGGAAACGATCGTCCAGGACGTGCGTTACGGCGCGCGGCTGCTGGCCAGGAAGCCGGCCTTTACCGCAGTGGCTATCTTGACGCTGGCCCTGGGCATTGGCGCTAATACAGCCATCTTTTCCATTCTGGATCCCTTGCTGCTCAAGAAATTGCCGGTGCGTGCGCCGGACGAGCTGGTGGCCCTGGACGCTTCCGGAACCATGGGGAACATGGGCGTATGGCCGATCCTGGCACTTGATCGCCTGCGCGAACAGAAGAGCTTCGCGGGCGCCATCGCTTTCGTGCCTATCGACTTTGAGCGAACCAGCAGTGATGGCCGCAAGACCAACGTCCGTGCCGAACTGGTTTCTGGCGACTACTTTAGCGTGCTGGGTGTTCGTCCGTATGCCGGACGGCTCCTTGAGCCTGACGACGATCACGGTTCTTTTGGCGGACAGGTCGCCGTGTTGAGCTACAGCTACTGGCAGCGTGAATTTCATTCCGATAAAGCCATTGTCGGAAAAATGGTTCCCGTCCAGAACATGACGTACACGGTGATCGGCGTGGCTCCGCAGGAATTCTTTGGCGCCGTCGTGGGCGAAGCGCCGGATTTCTATCTGCCGCTCAAGGCCGGACGTCCGCTGCAAAGCAAAACTCCTTACGATCCCGGCGAATGGGTTACTGTGGTAGCCCGTTTACGCGCGGGATATTCTCCGCAACAAGCGCAGTCGGCCATTGATCCTTTGTTGCCTCGCATTGCGGAAGATTCTGGCGTGCCTGACGTCGAGCGCAAACAGGTAATGGCCCACGCCCAGGTCACGCCGGCCGCGCGAGGCATCTCCACTCTGCGCGAACGCTTTGCTCTTCCTGCGCGAATCCTAATGGCCGTAGTCGGACTGGTGTTGCTGATTGCCTGCTGCAATGTGGCCAATCTTTTGTTGGCGCAGGGAACCGAGCGTCGCCGTGAAATGACCGTCCGCGCTGCCCTGGGCGCCGGACGCTGGCGCACTGTTCGCCAGCTGGTTACCGAAAGCCTTCTGCTCGCTGGTAGCGGCGCGTTGGCTGGGCTGGTTGTTGGACGCATCGCCAGCGGAATGTTGGTGGCGTCACTCAGCCAGGGACAACAGCCTGCGGCTTTATTTGCGGAAATCAACGGCCGCGTCTTCCTTTTTGCCATGGGCGTAACAGTCTTTACCGTGCTGGTGTGCGGACTGCTCCCCGCGCTTTCAGCTTCGCGTACAAACCTTAGCCAGGACATGAAAAGCGCCGGAGTTTCAAATCGCCGCTTCGCCAGCAGCCGCTTGGGCTCCGCTCTCGTCCTGGGACAAGTTGCGCTTTCGGTAACTCTGCTGGGCGCCGCCGGCTTGCTGCTGCATAGCCTGGTCAACCTGGAAACGTTTGATACGGGATTCAATCGCGACCGCGTTGTGGTTTTGGAAATGAACGGCAACGCGCCGGGGGAGACCGTCGAGCAGGTGCAGACTTTCTATGAGCGGCTTCTGCGGCGCGCGCAGGAGTTGCCGGGAGTGCAGTCGGCGACGTTATCAACATTTACTCCGATCAGCGGACGCGAAATGGGTATCAACCTGAACGTTGCGGGCTATGTTCCTCAGCCGGGAGAACAGACCCACGCGTTCTTTACCGCCGTGCGGCCGAAATATTTTTCCACGCTGGGCATTCCACTGCTGCGCGGACGCGACTTTTCCGCGCACGATACGCCCGATACGCCGCTCGTCGCCGTGATCAACCAGACCATGGCGCGGCATTTTTTTGGCGACCAATCCCTGCCCGAAAACAATCCCGTGGGCAAGCGCTTCAAGTTTGTGGAAGGCAATACTCCGCCCCGGGAGATTGTGGGCGTGGTGGGCGATTCCAAATACTTGAGCCTGCGCGAAGACACGCCGGACTTCTTTTATCTTTCCAGCTTGCAGTCGCCGCCGCGGTCCAGCGTGCATGCGACGCTCTCCGTACGCGCGGCGGGGTCCGTGCGCACGGCGAAAGCCGTACACGCCGCGGAAGCCGTACACGCCGAAGAAGCTGTACACACCGAAGAAGCTGTTCACACCGATGGGCGCGTGCGCGCAACTGGAGCCGGACCCGATGCGGGAAGCGAGCGTGCAGCGATCGCGTCGGCGGAAATGCTGGTGCGGCCCCTGCGCGATATCGTCCGCGCTCTCGATCCCACGGTGAACATCGCTGGCGTAAAGACCCTGCGCGAGCAGGTGGACGAGTCGTTACGGCAGGACCGCTTGATCGCCACGCTCTGCGGCACGTTCAGCTTGCTGGCATTGGGACTCACCTGCGTGGGCCTTTTCGGGCTTCTTTCCTTTAACGTCGCGCGGCGCAGAAGCGAGATCGGCATTCGCATGGCGTTGGGCGCGCACCGCAAGGACATCATGCGGCTCGTCGTGGGCCAGGGCATGCGTCTGGTGTTTGCCGGCATGGTGGTCGGATTGATGGGAGCGTTGGCCGCAACCGCGTTGATCAAAAATCTTCTCTTCGGAGTCGGCCGCAGCGATCCTGCAACGTTCCTGGAAATTTGCGCGCTGCTCGTGATTGCCGCGCTGGTGGCCTGCTACATCCCGGCCCGGCGCGCGACGTATGTTGATCCGCTCGTAGCGCTCAGGAACGAATAAGGCTTCGCGTTATCGATTTTACGCCAGCATTGTTCTCACCATTTCCATGAACCTTCAGTCCTGTCATCCTGAGCGGCGCGGCGCTGCCCAAGCGTCGCGCAGTCGAAGGATCCCGAGAATTTGTCCCCTGCCTTGCAGCTTCAGGGAGTTCTCACAACGCTCTCCTGCCGATCCTGTCGCTAATTCAGTTTTCAAAGATCTATCTTTTCACCGCCTGAGCGGCTTCAAGTGATTGTTTATTCCGAACCGCTTCAGCGGTGAGGAATCTGCTTTTGCTCTTCCGATCTCGGCGATCACCCGAAGGATTGTGTGGCACAGGCACTCTTGCCTGTGCGCCTTTCTCGGTAGAAGCCGCCTGCGGACTCTAAACCCGTTTTCACGATCACGGCGATCACCAGATCTACTCCCCCCTGCCCCTTCATCCCAATCCCTAAAGGACTTACGCAACTCATCCCAATTTGGCGTGGGTTTCGCCTGATTTTGTGGAGCGCAGGCGCCCTCGCCTGCGAACTCAAGAAGGATTGTGTGGCACAGGCACTCTTGCCTGTGCGCCTTTCTCG
>JANXPR010000260.1 GCA_025357215.1 Acidobacteriaceae bacterium
GCATCCGATCCATGCTGGACAACTCGTCTTTGCTCTGGGAAATCCCGAAGGCCTGGGCAATTCGGTGAGCATGGGCGTGGTGAGCGCCGTGGATCGTCAGCCCGATCCGCGACTCCCGATGGTTTATATCCAGACCGACGCGCCGATCAATCCCGGCAACAGCGGCGGCGCGCTGGTTGACGTGGACGGCCACTTGCTCGGCATCAACACGTTCATTGTTACCTCCGGCGGCGGCAGTGAGGGGCTGGGCTTTGCGATTCCGCCACGCGTCGTCAGTTTTGTGATTGACCGGCTGCGCAAATTCGGCCACGTGGACCGCAGCGAGATTGGCGCGTCGTCGGTGGCGATTACGCCGGTGCTGGCCAAGGGGCTCAACCTACCGGTGACCAGCGGAGTGGTGATTGTGGACGTGACTCCGGGCGGGCCGGCGGATACTGCCGGACTCAAGATCAATGACGTGGTCCGAACCATGGATGGCAGGCCGATCCGTTCGCTGCCGCAATTGGTCGCGAGCTTGTATCTGCATCCCACCGATCAGAAGATGACGGTGGACATACTGCGCGGAGCCGAGAAATTAACTCTCGATGTCCCTGTGGTCTCGCAACGGCATGACATGGACCAGTTGCTGGACGTGGTGGACCCGGAAAAGAACCGCGTGCACAAGATCGGCGTGTTGGCCATTGACGTGGATGCGCGCATCCTGGCGTTGTTGCCGGACATGCGGATCAAGTCCGGCGCGATTGTGGTGGCCAATACCAATCGCGGACGCGAACTGGAAGTAGGCTTGCGTCCCGGAGATGTGATCCATTCCGTGAACCTGAAGCCGGTGTTGAGCTTGGCGGACTTGCAGCGCGAAATTGCCGCCTTGGAGGCCGGCGCTGCCGTGGTGTTGCAAGTGGAACGCGCGGACGGCATGGACTACATAGCATTTGAAATGGAGTAGATGTTTCGAAGCGGCTTCTCACGCCCGTCTCCGGCTGTTCTTAGTGTGCCTGATTGACCGGGCGCACGCGCTACGCGCTTTTTGCGCGATTGACTTTGCTTCAAGTCGCTTGAGATACTCGCGCAAGTTCGCGATACCTGCCTGCGTGGGAGCCCAAGCCAATGAAAAAAGATTCTGGAACGTCCAGCCGTGTCACCGTGTGTCTTGCCGCGACGATGAAAAGCATGGTGGTCGTTCTGGCGGTTCTTGCGCCCGGACGAGCGCTCGCGGGCGAAACGGCGCGTCCGGTTGCTTCGATGACCGTTCAAGAACGCCAGAACCTACCCGACCATACTTTGGTCAAGCTGAAATCCGGACGTACGGCGTCGCTGGGCGTGTTGCGGGCCGAGCATCAGGCGCGCATGCAACGCTTTGCCCGCGCATCCGCGATGGGCCAAATTGCGGCCGGAAGATTATCCGAGCCATCCGGCGGAGCGACGCAGCCTAATCAAGTTGAGACCGAAAAGAGGCAATCGCCGGTGAGGTCGTCCGCCCAGAAAGAAGCGCAATCTTCGGCGGCAACAGCAAACAGAACCGGCGGCGCCGGCCGGCCGGGAGTTGGGACCAAAGTCGGCCAGGCTGGTACCGGCGTTGCTCACATGCCATTTTTCGTGGTGCCATTTCAGATTGCAAGCGCTCCGCTAACGCCGATTCCCAAGGACTACATGGATTTCTGCACAGCCGCAAAGGCGACCGCCTGTATCTATATCCCGGCCAATACCAGCCTTACGGCTTACCAGGGAGATCCGAATGCGCCCAACACGCATGCCATGGATGAAGACCTGCTGATCACTGACGCCGACGTTTGCAAATATGATGGTGGGCTGCCGTGGGGCGCGGAATGCTTGTTCTATTACCCGCTGGTCCACCTTGTGAATTTTAAGCCGACGGGAAGTTTGTCCACGTCAGCCGCGTGCGATCCACCGTCAAAATATTTGCTGGATCAGAAGGGCGCGGTCAAAGCCTCCTATTTAAATCCCAACAGCACGTTTACGCTGGATGCACCGATCACTTGTGCCGTCCAGGTATGGATTAGTCGATGAAGTCTTCGCACGCTTGGCTGCGCGGCGTACAATCTTGGCGAGATGGCCAAATGTCCTTACTGCGAAACCGAGTTGCCAGGTGTTGAGAAGCTTTGCCGTGATTGCTGGGAAAAAAACATGGCCAATGTAGGCCCGATACGTCGCTCCGACTGGGTGCCGCTGGTTTTAGTGCTGGCAGCGATCCTTGTCGTCCAGATCTATTTCCCCCAACGTATCCTCGCTGGGCTCGGCAAGTTTTCCGCTTTTGTGGTCTCCATTTGGGCCATTGTGAAAGTTATTCTGTTCGTTGTAGCCACAGCCACCGCCTTATGGGACAGTTGGCGATGGAAAAGCTGGTGGCGGCTGCTTTACTGGACCTGTGGAATCTTTGCCGCAGTGGCCTTCGTTTTGTGGGCCGGATCGATGCAACGTGCGTGGGAAATCGCCATGGTCGGCGCGCTGTTCCTGCCGCCGCTCATCAAGGGACTGGCCCGCACCTGGGAATTTCTTCGCGACTGATCTTCGAATGCGCCTACGCGTTATAAGGCGAATGCGCGGCGTTGAGCTTCTGCGCGATCATCCGCATGGTCTCCTCAAGTTCCTCGAGTACTTTCTCGTTCATCCCTATTTTGGCCGCACGCAAAGCTGCGATCGGGTCACGGACAAACCATTCAGCATTTGTCTCTGACGAACTCAACCAGGCGTCGAGCTGGGATTCACACTTCTGGAGTTCTTGCACTAGAAAATCAGGATCTTCGTTTTCCGCGCTTGCTGCCGAAGATTTTGGTACGGGTGCGTTCGGATTCGAGCCGTTTGCCGAACAAAACAAAGCAGTCGCGTCGCAGCGCGAAACAGTCGGGGACATGGGGTTATCCCTCCTTATTGTGTTGAGACACGGGCAAGGCGGCGGTGGAACAGAAAAATCTCCAGAATCGAAGTTCAAAAACTTACCGCTGATTAACGCGGATGACACTGATCGGACGTAGCTAGGTTTGCGGAAGTATGAAGTTGAGTACCCCGTTGCGGAAGGAATAAACCTTGAAACGCAGAGGAAAGGAGTTAGCGGAGGTAGTGAAAATCCAACTGGATCTTCCCGCGACAGGAAGAACCTAGCAACTCCGGTTACTCCGTTCCTCCGTGTTTCAGAGACTTAAGGAGTTTGTTCCGATCAGTGTTATCAGCGTTTATCAGCGGTAAGTCGTTGGTTTTGCTCTCCCACAGATCTTTACAAATCCACATCAAGCTTTGCCGACTACTGCCGGGCAGCAGGGTTTACACCCCCGTAAGCAAAAAACAGCAGTGGACCCGAGCCGGTGGCCTTAGCGAGGCGCGGATCGGGCCAAGGCGAAAACGGAGGAACCATGAATCGTTTACGGATATTGGCAATTGGAGCAGTTTTGATGGCAGGCAGTTCCGCGTTGGCCGTGGCCCAGCCCAACGACCATCGCGACGGACGGCAAGAGGACCGCGGCCGAAGCAACACTGACCGCGGCGGCAACTTCAACAAAGGAGGCGGCAACTTCAACAAAGGCGGACGCGACTTTAACAACGGTGGCCGCAACTTTAACGACGACCGTGGCCGCAACGTTGACAACGACAACCGCTTCCGCGGCAAGCCCAACGGGATTTACTGGCGCGACAACGACGCTGACCGTCATTTTGATCGCGACCGTGGCCGCGTTGTAGTGACTCAGCCCTACTTTGTAGGCGAACGGCATTTCTTTAACGGCTACTACTGGACCTGGGACGGCGACCGCTGGTGCCGTCGTGATAACGGAATCCAGATCTTCTTCCGCTTCTAAGCAGAGCTGAAAACAAAAGTGCGGCCTCAAACCTGGGGCCGCATTTTTTTGTCGCGATACAGCCAGCAAGTCTCCACAAATTGTGGAAGTTGCGAAACTGCATCCTTAATTAAGCCGATTGTACTGGCCGGGACAAAAGCTCAAGTCTCCTGAAGCACACCGTTGGAATGAAAGCCGGACGGAAATAGAAAGGGCCAGCATTGCGGCCGGCCCTTCTGAGTTTGATCCAGGATGTTAGTTATTGGTGGCGAATCTCGCCCGTGAGTACTACGTTGTTATCCAGTTCAATGAAGAGCGCGCGGGTCCCATCTATCGCGTAGACGGCCATGTTCTGGGTGCCCAGTCCAGTGCTCAAAGTGAACGGGCCGCGGCCGTTGGCGCCCACGGTGTACGTGCCTTGCAGCACGGACCCGGTGGCCAGCGTTCCCACGTTGTTGATGTCAATAATGCCGGTAAGGCTTCCGGTGCCGTTGGCCGTGAACTCCGCCGTGGAGTCCAGTTCTCCGGCGGTGCTTACGCCACCAAAGCTCAAGGCGTAAGTTCCCGAGATGGAAGCATTGGAAAATGTTCCGCTTTGCTGCACGGCCGAACCGCTGGTGACAATGCCGGTGTCAGTTTCCAGGACTTGTATGCCAGCGGTGGTTGGATAAGCAACGAAGGTGAACGTTCCAGCGGTGCTGGTCAGGGTCAAAGTTCCGCGACTGGTGGTGAGTGAATAAGTCCCGGTCACCGCCAGGTTGGAGCGAATGGTTCCGGCGTCGTTGATGTCTTCCGTGCCGGATGTAATGTTGCCCGCGCCGTCAGCGGTTACCACTCCGCCAGCGGCAAACGGTCCGCCGGCAACGGTGTCTGCGCCCGCAACCACGAACGCGAACGGTCCGGTAATGGACGCGTTGGTAAACGGCCCGTTTTGACGGAAGGCGTCGCCAGCCAGGGTTGTGCCGGCGTCAGTTTCAACCAGTTTGATGTGGTTGGAGTCCACTACGTAGAAGGCAAAGGTAAGCGTGCCGGTGGTGGTGACAATGGTAGCCGTGCCGCGACCGTTCGTGGTGCTCACGGTAATGGACGAACCGGCCGTGGTAATGGCCTGGTTGGTGAGCACAACGCCGTTATCCACGGAGTCTTGTACGCCCGCCGTTACGGCGCCGGTGTTGTTCGTGGTGAGCGAACCAATCGTTGCCAGGGCGTTGCCGGCGGCATCAATTCCGCTCAGATTGAAAGCAAATGTGCCAGCCAGCGCCGTGGTGGAAAATGTCGATGAGGATTGCAAATCGAGCGTGCCGCCAGCCGAAGCGCCGGTTTCAAAACGGGTGAGCAGCGCCTTGGAAGAGGAGACTATAACGAAACTCAGAGTGAAGTTTGTGACGGAAGAATTCAAGGTAGCCACGCCGCGACCATCAGCCCGGATCACGTAGGTGCCGGTGATGGGAACATTCGTTGCAATGCCGGCGCCGCGGTTGATGTCTTCCACGCCGCTGGTGATCTGTCCTGAGCCGTTGGCTTGCAGACTGCCGGCCACGGAAAAGAAGCCATTGGCATCCGTGCCGGAAAATGCGAACGCATAAGTACCGGTCAAACTCGCGGCGGTAAAGCCTCCCGTGGGAGTAGGACGCGACGTAGACCCTCCACAGCCGGCCAGGGCTAGCACAGCGGCGGCAACTACCATGAGCCATATCTGGGAGAAAGAACCACGCGAGAGTGAAAAACTTGATTCAGAAAAATTTGGGAAGGAAAATCGTTTGCTCGCCAGCATCATCGGTAACAAGACCTGCTTTCGCTTGAGATGTTCGCAACGTATGGATGTTTGAAAACTATGTTTCAAAAAGAATATGTTTGCTATGTTCGCTAAAGATATGCCCA
>JANXPR010000273.1 GCA_025357215.1 Acidobacteriaceae bacterium
TGTTTCAGCTCCTGACGTCCATCCTGAGCGCTACTCGCGCGCGCTAAAGTCAGGTGCGGACGGTACGGTTTCTCTTCGCGGTCGATTCCCACGGCAGCGAGAGCCTGATCGATGTTCGCCGCCAGTTGCGCCAGCGCGTCACCGGCATGTACGCCGATCCAGAACACGCGTGGTGACCGTTCGTTGGGAAAGAAACCTACGTCCTTGAAAGTCACATCAAACGGAGCGGCCTTCACGCTCGCCAAAGCCGCTTTCATCTCGGTGATCTTTGCCTCTTGCACTTCGCCCACAAATTTCAGCGTTACGTGCAGACCTTCCACGCGAGCCCAGCGCGCTCCCGGTGCATAACGGCGCGCACGCTCCATGTAGTCCGTCATCCTGTTACGGATTTCAGCGGGAATGTCCAGGGCAAAGAAGATGCGCATGGCTCACATCAATTTCCGGCGGACCATATCCAACGCTTGCTGTGTGGCCCATTGGCGTATGCGGTCGCGGTCGCCGAAGAATTTGCGTTCCGCTACTTCCGTTTTCGTTCCGTCCGCCAGCGCCGTGTAGACCAGGCCCACGGGTTTTTCCGGCGTGGCGCCGCCCGGCCCGGCGATACCCGTGATGCCCACTCCCAACGTTGCTTTGCAACGCGCGCGGATGCCCTCTGCCAATGCAGAAGCCACTTGCCCACTCACTGCGCCGTGTTCAGCGATCATCAGAGGAGGCACGTCCGCCAGTCCGGTCTTGAGCGTGTTGTCATACACTACCGCGCCGCCCAAGAAATATCGTGAGCTTCCCGGCACGGACGTGATTCGTTCCGCCAGCATGCCTCCGGTACATGATTCCGCCACCGCCAGCGTGGCTGCTTTCATTTCCAGGTAGTAGCCCACAATTTTTTCCATGCTCTCACCGCGCGTGGAGAAAACGGCGTCGTCAAACTCATCCTCCAGCGCAGCGGCCAGTTCGTCCACGCGGTTTTGCGCGGTTTCCGGCGTATCGGCTTGCGCCCGCAAGTGAAACTGAACTTCACCGGGCGTCCCGGCAAGGATCGTCGTTTCCACATCCTTATATTGTGAGTAAATTGCCGCCGCACGTTTGTCCGCAGCCGATTCGCCGATCATGGCGATCTTCAGTTCGCGCACGGCGATGTTTCGCGCGGGCAGAACCTTGCGCAGCCGTTCCACGCACTGGTCTTCATACATCCCCATCAACTCGCCCGGAGGCCCGGGAAGCAGCACGATCACCGCTTCGCCGCCCTCATCCTTTATATGCACAAACTGTCCCGGGGCGCTGCCGCGTTTATTGGTGAGCACTTCGGCGCCTGCAATCACGTCGCCCTGGCGTTCGTTGTTCTCCGGCATCTTCCAGCCGCGTTCGGCAAACCGCGCGCGCAGCCATTCCACGATCTGCTGGTCGCGGACCAGCTTCCGCCCCAGCACTTCCGCCACGCACTCCCGCGTAAGGTCGTCTTCGGTGGGACCGAGTCCGCCCATGAACAGCACAATATCCGCGCGCGAAAGCGCCGTGTGCGCCGCGCTTACCAGGTCTGTACGGCGATCACCCACAATGGTTTTGAAATGGACTTCCACGCCCAGTTGGTTGAGCTTGTCCGTGAGGTATAGCGAGTTGGTGTCTTGCCGGTAGGGCGTTAGCAGTTCTGACCCAATGGCAATGATCTCTGCGTTCACCAGAGCAGTTTAAATCAGAGAGAGCGGTTGCAGGCCGCCGGCGAGCGAGAGATGGTAGATTTCTCCGTTTTGGTTCGGCGTGTTGGTGGCCAGCACCACGCCGCCAGTGCGTGTAAAAGCCAGCCCCACCATGTTGTATCCGGCAATCACCAGAGAAGCTTTTTTATCGGGCGTGATGCGGACGATCCCACGCCGCCCGCCGAGTGACGCCGCCACATACAGATTCCCGTGCGCGTCAAAAGCCATGCCTTGCGGACGCCCCAGTCCGCGATAGAACACGCTGACCGTGCCGTGATTGTCCACCGTGTGGATGGCGTCAAAGCTGGCAGTCGTGGGACCGCAAACATGAAGCGTGCCTGACGGCGAGAACGCCAGGTGATACGCCGATACGCTTGGCTCCAGCGTGGCGAACACAAAGATCTGGCGGTCTTGCGCGATGCGCCAGATGGTGCCCGTGCGGTCGCCGACGTAGAGACTGCCTTCGCGATCGAACGCGATTCCCGTTGCCACGCCCATGCCTTCCGCGTATGTGCTCAACGCGCCGGCCGGTGTAACGCGATAGACCGTCCCGTCATAACGCGACGAAACATACAGCTGGCCTTGTTTATCGAATGCGAGCCCCGTGGCGTTCATCAGTTCGGTCACGAACGGACGAACCGTGTAGTTGGTGTCAATTTTGTAAATTGCGACTGGAACTTTCTGTCCGCGTGCGCCGGAGTATGTTGCGAAGATGTTGCCGTCGGCGTCCACTGCCGGGTTCGATACTGGATGAAGATTTTCCGCCAGCGGCTGGGCAATGCTGATTTCCCGCGGATTGCTCACATGGCCGTTGGTGCGAATCGTAACCTGGCCGGACGCGGCCTTGGGCACGCGGGCAATGATGAATTCTTCCGCGCCAATCACAATCGAGCCCTGTACGCCGTTGAAGTTCACCTCGGGACGCTCCAATTGCGGAGGCTTCAGGCTTTTGCCCTGTATGCGGACTTCGCCGCCGGGCAGCGCGGCCGCCGGCTCGATCATGTCGATATATGGATTCGCGTCCGCGGTCTTTCGGCCTAGCAGTGTATCGGAGATGCCCATGAGGAATACCTATCGCGCAAAAAAATAATGCAGTGCCTGCACCAGGACCAGCGCGTACAGTCCCGCTCCCACATCATCCATCATAATCCCTGTGCCCTCGGGCAGGTCCTCTAATCGGCGCAGGGGGAACGGCTTGATGATGTCGAACGTACGAAAAAGTATAAAACTCGCCAGAAGGTATTTCCAATCCAGCGGGACGGCGATCATGGCGATCATCTGCCCGGCCACTTCGTCGATCACCACAAAGCCCGGATCTTCGCGACCGCTTTCCCTGGCGACTGTGGTCGAAGGCGGTATCCCGGCGAGCGTAACCACCAAGGAAACCACAATGGCCACCGGCATGAGCCATGCTGCGGGCAGCATCCGCGCCACGCCCCACCAGACAAGCACCGTGACCAGTGACGCCCATGTGCCCGACCCCGGCTGCAGGTGGCCGATGCCAAAGAACGTGGCGACCATCCATGAGAAACGGGATTTAGTTGCAGATGGAGTAGCGGTGGACATTACATTTAAGGATACGTGAACGGAGGAAGGTGTGTCATGGGGGAGAGCGCGGTACTAACGCTCATTTCAGCCAGAATCGCGCGCTGTCCGTCAGGCAAATCTCCGAATGCATGGACGACTACCATCTTCGGTTGGCCTCCTACATTCGTGCCGTCACAATAGCTCACTGAGTCGGCCTTTTATGCCTTCCGGTCTCAGCGGCTGAAACCGAATTCCCGCTGGTTTCTTATTTGGTACGTCACCCGCTACACGAACGGGTTCTTGATCTGGAGTTCTCCAAACCGCTGTCCATGTTGAAGGTCCTCGCTGTACAAGATTGAGCATTGACTTTCCAACGCAGACGCAACAATAAGCGAATCGTACCAGGAGAGACGATGTTTACCGCACAACTGAAGTGCCTGAGAAATGAGCGAAGGCGAAGATTGAACATGCCATAGTGGACGGAAGACCGCATTTAGGTATTGTTCAGCTTCAGCAATAGTCATTGGTTGTTCGAACTTGCGGATCGCAAGATTGAAGAACTCTTGTACTACCTGGAAGCTGATGGTCCCTTTTCTGGAAGTGATGGCTTGTAAGACGAGCTGTTTCGCGCGGCGTGCTTTTCCCGCGGACTTCGCGTCAAAGGAATAAACGAAAATATTGGTGTCGAGAAAGAACCTACCGTTCATTCATTTCATCCCGCGAGAAATGCCGCCCGGCCTTGACGTGGCGAAGCCGCTTAAACAACGCCTCTGCTTCTTGAGAGTTCCCCGACTGCGCGGTGAACTGGGCCAGCCACTCGCGGAAGGCGGCATTGAGAGTTTTGCGCTGGGCGCGCGCAACCATTCGGGCCTGCTCGATTAAGTCTTCATCCGCACTGAGGGTGATGTTCTTCACGAAAACAGTGTACACGAAAACAGTGCAGTTGCCAACGACTAAGGGCCCCTTAAGTCCGAATCGTCTTTCGGATTAAACGTCTTCTTTGATTGCTCTTCTGCAATGCTGTCCAGCGTGTCCGGATCTGTGACCGCCGTGGAGATCACGTAGCCGCCACTGGCCCATTTGCCCAGGTCGATCAAACGGCAGCGGTCGCTACAGAAAGGGAAGTTTTCATCCCCGGCCAGCACCAGCGTGCGGCACGTGGGACAACGCAGCGTGACGGCTTTCTTATTCGTGGGCATATCGCTAATCGATGACCCTCACCACCAGATCATATTCATGTGCTTCGGTGATTTCGCAACGGTAAAACTTGCCTTCCACGGCTTCGGCGTCTCCGAAATCGTTGATAAACAATTTGCCGTCAATTTCCGGAGCATGCATTTCGCCGCGGCCTTCCCACAGCAACTCGGTTTCTTCGGACGGGCCCAGCGCCAGCACGTCTATCTCGCGCCCGATCAGCTTGCGTTTGGCTTTCTTGCTGATCTGCTTCTGGATCTGCATCAGCTTGCGGCGGCGGGCTTCAATCGTGCGCACAGAAACTTTGTCTTCCAGATGGAAGGCCTTGGAACCTTCTTCGTCCGAGTAGCTGAACACGCCCAGCCAGTCAAACTCCGCGGCCTTTACGAAATCGCAAAGTTCTTCGAAATCTTCTTCCGTCTCGCCCGGGAAGCCAACAATGAATGACGTCCGCAGCGTCAGGTTGGGAATTACCTTCCGCATCTTCTCCACGGACTTCAGAAAAATATCCGCGCCTGCTCCGCGTTTCATCCTCTTGAGCACGCTGGCCGAAGCATGCTGCAGAGGGACATCGACATAGCTGCAGATTTTCTCGTGCGCCGCAATCGTTTCCAGCAGCTTGCCGGTGATCTTATTGGGATACGCGTAGAGGAATCGGACCCAGCGCAAATCTTCAATCCCGGCCAGCTTTTCCAGCAGCAGTGCCAGGCCGTCTTTCAGGCCAAGATCTTCGCCGTAGCACGTGGTGTCCTGGCCGATGAGGGTGATCTCGCGCACGCCTTGCGCCGTCAGGCGCTCCGCTTCGGCTATCACCGATTCAAAATGCCGCGAGCGAAATTTGCCGCGTAGTTGCGGGATGATGCAGAACCCACAGGGATGGTCGCATCCTTCGGCGATCTTTATATAGGCTGACGCTTTGGGCGTGGCCAGCACGCGCGGCGTGTTTTCGTCGTAAAGATAATTTGGCAGGCTGGCGATGGCGCCGTCCCACTCCGCGCGCGAGAAGCGTCCACTTTGTTCGCGGGCTTCACCTTCCGCGCGAGATGGCACGCCAGACTTCAACGACTGGCTGGCCGAGCTTATGCCTGAAGGGCTTTTTCCTGACGAAGTCGAGTTGAGGATCACAAACGGCGAATTGTCTTCGCTGGAATTTCCGCCTGTCTGTACTCCCGCCGCGGCCAGAATCTGTTCCAGTTCGCCGGTACCTACCACGGCGTCCACTTCTGGAATATTTTTCTGGATCTCGTCGCGATAGCGTTCCACCAGGCATCCGGCAACAATCAGCTTCTGCGCTTTGCCATGGATCTTGTGCTGCGCCATTTCCAGAATGGTATTCACAGACTCCTGCTTGGCCGTGTCGATGAACGAGCACGTGTTCACCACGATCACGTCAGCGTCTTCGGCGCGGGCGGTGATTTGCGCTCCACCGCTCGATTGCAGGATGCCCATCATGACTTCGCTATCCACCAGGTTCTTGGGGCAGCCCAGGCTGACAAAGCCCACCTTCAGCGGCGCGGCGGCGGGCCGCCCGGATTTGTTCTCATTCTGTAGAGAATGATTCGGAGGCGCGACTGTAGGGTTCTCGACTGGCATGCGGTACCACTAGTTTAGCATCACAGTAGAACTGTTCCTTCGGCCAAGCACGAGGGTCCGACTTACTGGTCTTAACGGTGATTTGGATACAATCTGACTATCATCAATGAGTGACTGGAAACATCTACTGAAGCGATATGTTGCAACGTTCGAACGGCTCGACGACATGAGCGCGGATGAATTGTTGAATCCAATTGGTTGGATGCTCGCGGTCGGGGAGAGCGATCCGTATGGGTTCAAACAATGGCAAGCGACCGAAATCAGTACCCCTGACTCCTGCCTGCAAAAGCTTTACGCCAAATTGCCTGGTCCTTTCCCGCCCCTTTTCGAAAGGCTAGTGCTCTCTTATCGATGGGCTGAGGTCGATCTGCACTCATACCGGCTACTGGCCAATCCTCCGGGACAAGGCCTCGACGGCCTGCTTGATCAGATGTCGCGCGATTCGGGGCTATGGGACGCCCTTTTGCCGGCTGGATACTTGCAGTTTGGGAGAGGGCCGGACATCGACTACGATCCGGTGTGCTTTGACCTGGGTTCCAAGAATAAGGTTGGAGATTGCAGGATTGTGAAAATCGATCATGAAGAAATTCTGTGCAATTATCGCGTCAAAGTGATTTCCGAACTAGCCCCCAGCTTTGAAGACTTAGTGCTGCAGACAATTGAACTCGGTGAGCGAGTTTAAGTTCGGAGTAACTGTTGCAGTGATCGTCTACAATGTCACTCGAAAATTCCTGGCGAGGCTTGATCCGCTGAGCTTTGGCCACAGGAGGAAAACGAAATGAAAATTGCAGCACTCAGAATTAGTCTCACCGTGGCCATCGTCTTGGCGCTGGTCGCGTTGCCGTCCGCCGTGGCCGCTGCCGTTAAAGACAAGGCCATGAAAGTGAAGGTCAGCCTCAAAGATGGAGGCGGTAAAGATGTAGGGTCCGCTGAACTCACGCAGGCGCCCAAAGGCGTCAACATCAAGCTGGACCTCAAAAACCTGCCCGCAGGCGAGCATGCCATTCACATTCACACCACGCCTACGTGCACCGGGCCGGATTTCCTGTCCGCCGGCGGCCATCTGAACCCGAACAAGAAGAAACACGGCCTACAAAACCCTGATGGGCCGCACGCCGGTGACATTCTGGACTTCAACGTGGACGCCAACGGTAAAGCTAAGACCACCGTGGTGGCTCCGGGTGTGACCATGGGCGCCGAGCCCAATTCCATCTTCACCGGCGCCGGCACCGCGCTGGTGATCCACGCCAA
>JANXPR010000288.1 GCA_025357215.1 Acidobacteriaceae bacterium
AACTTCCGCGAGATGCCGGCGTTTGTCCATCTGGCTAAACGCTTCCACGCCAACCTGGTGACGTTCACCATGGTCCGTGCCAACGTGGGACTCACGCCGGAAGAAACAAAAAAGTGGGCGGCCTTTGATCCTGACCACCCACTGTATGCCGAGTTTTTAAAAGCGACCCAGGCGCCAGAGTTAAAAGACCCGATCGTGATTACCACGCTGGCGCTGGGGTAAGACGCCCGGGAAACGCCATTGCCACCCGAGCTAAACATAAAAAAACGAAGGATTTAAGTTCCAGTTCCAGTTTCCTGAATTACTGCAAACAGAACAACTGCGATCTGAATGATTGTCCACATAGTGTTCTCCTTCCTGCCAGATATTATCTGGCCTTGCTTTCTGCAAGCTGGCAGGCGGAAGGCCCCCAGTTTGCGGGCCCGAAAAGTCAATGTTCGTACCCAAGGAGAGCGAGTGTCAAGGTTCACCAAGGGTTAAAAAAGCCCTAGTCCCCCACCTCCAAGACAGAATCCCGATTGTCATGTATCCTTAAAGTGTGCCTGTTTTTAAGGCGGCACTGGGGGATCACTTTGGCAGAAGTTCGACTACAAGAGGGCGAGCCGTTAGAGAACGCGCTGCGCCGGTTTAAACGTAAAGTCCAGGCAGAGGACATCATTAAAGAGGTAAAGCGGCACTCTTTCTACCTGAAGCCCGGTGAAAAGCGCCGTGTAAAGCAGGCCTTGGCGCGCAAGCGGGCCAAGAAAAAGATTCGCAAAGACCGCGATTCGCGTCCTGATCGCGACAAATAATTCTTGCGCGGAGGCAGCGGTAAGCGCTGGGGGCCTTCCCCACGGACGCTCGCTGCCTCTACCGCGGTTTCCGCAAACAACTTCCTCTCGGCAACTATCCGCTGGCCGGCGTTCCTTGATTTCATCCCGCGCTATTTGGCTTGCAGGGTGACCTGCTCCACTTTGTAGCCTTTGTCGCGCAGCAGCTTGGCTATGCCCTTGTCGCCCACAATGTGCGCGGCGCCCACTACTACAAAGACCGGGTCTTTGCCCTTCAGGTATTCGTCCACCTTGGCGGCCATGGTCACGTTGCGGTCGTCGAGAAGCTTCTTGGTGAGCGACTTGGATCCCATATCGCTTTCTTCTTCCATGATCTTCTGCAGCGCATCCGGATCGCCGGCGCTGTAAGCCGCCTGTATCCGTTGGACCATGTCCTTGGACTTATCGCCCTGCTTGAGCGCGGAAGAAAGCAGTGCTTGCTGTTCGTCCTCGGTAGCGGACGCAAACAACCTGAGCTGAAATTCCACGGATTCCAGTTCGTCAATCCGTTGCGGTGGCTTGCTTTCGTTTATAAAATGGATGTCCACGCCGAGCGACTGGTCAGCCCCTGCTTCCTGCCATGAAGCCGCCGCCAGCGTGATGGCCACAATCCAAGGTTTCAGTTGTTCCATCCCCGCGCGCGGCAGATTGTGCTTGGTACAGAATTCCAGGAGCGCTGCGGCCGTCTCCGCGGAAATATGTTTGGTGAGATTATCGTCTGGACCATACAGTCCGTACTTCTGGACCAAGGTCACGGCTTGCGACTGGTCCACATTCTTGACGTTGATCTCCACGGTCAACACCATGGCCGCGGCAAATGCCGTTTCCACTTCTTGCGGCAACGGATACATACTCTGATCGCCCAGATGGACTGACCCAACCAGATATACCGTTGCCGTGGGCGACGTGGCCTTCCACATCAGGAACCGGCGCGGCTTGGGCTGCGTTTGTGGCGACGTCTGCGCCTGCGCGGCTCCCAGCATAGCCGTGATAGCTAACAACCAGACTGCTACTACCCGACGACGGTTCAACATGCAACGCTCCTTGGCAACCCCAGTAGTGAACGACTACGCGGGCCGCAAAATCTACGATTTGCGTCGCCCGGGACTCCATTATACTTTGGGTTTTTACGATCGATCTTGTTACGAAATCTTGTTATGAGATCTGGTTAAGAGATCTGGTTAAGAGATCTTGTCAAGAAAGATGCAGCAGCCACAGCGTGTAGCTGGCAATCTCATGCCACGCGGCTTCCTGCCGTTTCAGAAATGTTTGTGGAACCGAGTTCGCGCGCGGTGAACCGTACACCGAGGTCACGCCCTCGCGGGCCATCATCTTCTTGATGCGGAAAATGTGGTAGGCATCGCTCACGGCCAGGCAAGAATGCAGGCCGTTCACGTACATGATATTGGAAACGCGCCGTGCGGACGCCGCCGTATCCGGGCTTTGCGTTTCGGCTATCAACTGGCGGTCTGGGACGCCCAGCGTCTTCAGGTAATCGCGGCCAACTTCGCCTTCACTATACCGGGGATCGGCGCCCGCGCCTCCCGTGGTGATGATCAACGGCGCCATGCCGCGACGGAAAAGTTCCGCGGCGTGGTCCAGACGGGCGCGGTACACCGGCGACGGACGGCCGTCATACTCCGCCGCGCCAAACACCACGATCACGTCCGCGTGCTGCGATTCGTCTTCGGCTGACTGGCGCGCGATCAGGAAATACACCACGGCCACATACGCCATCACGGCCAGCAGCACGCCCAACAGCCATTTTGTTTTCCGCTTTGCGGCCATTAACTCAGGAACTGTTTGAGTTCTTCCTCGGGAATCGCGCCCTGGCGCAGGATCGTCAGCTTGCCCGGCTCGCTCAGGTTGATAATGGTGGACGCCACATCCCGCGGGCTCGGACCACCATCCACAATCAACCCAATCGACTTGCCCAGTTGCTGCCGGACGCCGTCCGCCGTGGTGCACTCGCTGGCGCCGCTGATGTTCGCCGACGTTGCCGTAATCGGCACGCCGGCCGCGCGAATCACTTCCACCGGAATGCGTGCCGCGGGCAAGCGTAACGCCACGTTGCCGGTGTTGGCCGTCACCTTCAAGGGCAGCCGCTCTGAGGCCTTCACGATGATGGTCAGCGGTCCCGGCCAGTACTTGCGCGTGATTTCATAAAAAGCTTCCGGCAGCGGCGCGCGCGCCAGATACTCGGCCTGCTCCACGCTTTCAATCAGCAGCGAGAGTGGCTTGTGCCGGTTGCGCGTCTTCACGTCATAGATCAGGTCCACGGCGTGCAGGTTCAGCGGATCAGCCGCCAGTCCGTAAAAAGTGTCTGTGGGCATGCCCGCTACCTGGCCTTTTTTGATCTGGTCGGCCACGTACGAAATCATCCGCATGTCAGGATTTTCAGGATTAATTTTTACGATTTCTGCGCTCAAAAAACAGCTCCTTCAGGGGAACACATCCATCACCCGGCCGCTCCAACCCGCCGGGACGCAAGAGTACTAAGCTCCTGGGGCAAACGGTTAAGAATAAACCAGCTTGGGGCAAAAATCCTAGAGCCGTCGCCCCAAAGCCGCAATCTCTTGGTGTTATCAACTTATGTATGATGGCCTTTCATGCCTGACACCGCCGAAACCCGGCTTCGTCCCGTCGCCAGCCGACAAAACTCGCTGGTCAAGGACTTGCGCAAAGCTTTCTCGCAAGGCGAACCCACCAGCGAAGGTGCCGTGGCTATTGAAGGTGTGCGCATTGTGGAAGAAGCTTTGCGCAGCGGACTGCGCTTTCAAGCCATCTTCTTTAGTGAGAACGCACAGAAGCACGCGGCGCGCCTTATGCCTCAGATCTCCAGCCACACGGAAGCACTGCTCTTGCCGGACGACGTGTTTTCCAGCGCAGTCAGCACGGAAACTCCGCAAGGCGTGGCCGCGCTGGTGAAAATGAAGCCCGCCAAGCTTGAGGACTTGTTGGACCAGGTGAACGACAGTTTTCTCGCCGTTGCCGCCGCCGGAATCCAGGACCCCGGCAATCTGGGGACGATCATCCGCACCGCGGAAGCTTTCTCCGCGCGCGGCGTTCTGCTGGGCGAAAAGACGGTAAGCCCGTTCAATCCGAAAGTCGTCCGTGCCAGTGCCGGAAGCTTGTTCCGCCAACCACTGATCTCGGTGAAATTAGGCGACGCAATCACCGAGCTCAAGCAAGCCGGTGTCCGCGTAATGGCCACCTCATCCCACAAAGGTCTTCCGCTGGACGAAGCCAATTTCACTGGACCTGTACTGATCGCTGTCGGGAATGAAGGCGCCGGACTACCGCCGGAAGTCCTCTCACTGGCCGACGACTTGATCACGATTCCCCACTCGCCGAAAGTGGAGTCGCTGAATGCCGGAATCGCCGCGTCGATTATTTTGTACGAAGCCGCAAGGCAGAAAAGAAAACACCTTACCGCTGATGAACGCTGATCGCGCTGATTTTCATCTAGCCTGTTTTTGAATCAGTGTCATCAGCGTTTATCAGCGGTAAGATTCTTCTTGGTTTGATTTATGAGTTTGTTTCAGCCCCTCGCCGACGCGCCGCTATCCAAAGGCTCCCGTCCTTTGGCCGACCGCATGCGTCCGCGGACGCTCGATGAGTTTGAAGGGCAGGAGCATATCGTCGGTCCCGGCAAACCGCTGCGGTTGCAGATTGAGCGCGATGATCCCGGCTCCATTATCTTCTGGGGACCTCCGGGGACGGGCAAGACCACGCTGGCGCAGATCATCGCGCACATCACCAAGGCCGAGTTTATTGAATTTTCCGCCGTGCTTTCCGGCATCAAGGAAATCAAGCAGGTCATGGCGGACGCGGAGAAGGCCCGCGCTTACGGCACGCGCACCATTCTATTTATCGACGAAATTCATCGCTTCAACCGCACCCAGCAGGACGCGTTTCTTCCGCACGTGGAGCGCGGCAACATCCGGCTGATCGGCGCCACCACGGAGAATCCTTCGTTTGAAATCAACGGCGCTCTGCTTTCGCGCTGCCGCGTTTACATTCTGAATCAACTCACTGAATCGCAGATCGTCCGGCTTTTGCGCCGCGCTGTGGAAGATTCAGAACGCGGCCTGGGCCGCCTGCATCTCCGTGCTGGCGATGAAGTCCTGCAACAGATCGCCGCTTACACCAGCGGGGACGCCCGCGCGGCGTACAACGTTCTGGAAGTTGCCGCAGCTACCGCTGCTGGATCTGCTGCTAACGGCGAGACGATCGCACCGAGCCTCACCGAACAAGCCGTTACTGAGCAAAGCATTACCGAGCAGGTCATTACTGAGCAAATCATCAAAGACACTTTGCAAAAGCGAGTACTGCTTTACGACAAGTCCGGTGAAGAGCATTACAACCTGATTTCGGCATTGCACAAATCCGTCCGCAATAGCGACGTGGACGCGGCGCTTTATTGGCTGGCCCGCATGCTGGAGTCTGGCGAAGATCCGCTGTACATCGCGCGCCGCGTGGTCCGCATGGCGTCAGAAGACATCGGACTGGCCGCGCCCGAAGCGCTCAATCTTTGTTTGTCCGCCAAAGACGCCATCGATTTTCTGGGAATGCCGGAAGCGAATCTCGCGCTGGCCCAGGCCGTCGCATATCTGGCGCTTGCGCCCAAATCCAACGCCCTCTACACGGCTTATGGTCAAGTACTTGAAGATGTCGAGAAGACCGCCGCCGAGCCTGTCCCTCTGCACATTCGCAATGCCGTTACCAAGTTGATGAAAGGCGTGGGCTACGGCAAGGGCTACCAGTATGCGCACGATCTGGAAGAAAAAGTCGCCGACATGCAGTGCCTGCCCGATAATCTTCGCGACCGCCAGTACTATCACCCCACGCAAGAAGGCCGCGAAAAGCTTCTCGCCGCTCGCATGGAAGAAATTCGGCGCATCAAGCAGGAAGCGAGGAAGAGTGAAGACTCGGAAAAGCGCGGAAGGGACTAAAGGCAGCGCACTTATTGTGCGGACCGTGCATGCCACCATCGCCGCAACACAATCACACACCACACGGCTTCCACGGCGCCAAACGGCCACGCGCCTTGTAGAAACCCGTAGATGGAAGCCAGCACGCACGAACCGGCAAACGCCAGCACAAACCAGTTGCTGCGTCGCTCCAGCGCATAGAAGATCATCATCGCGGAGACGGAAATCAGGCCGAAGATGGTGAGGGGGCTCAAAATCAATCCTTAGCGCCAAAGATGCGTATTCTTAAAGCTAATCCCGAGATCAATCCTGCGAGAAAGCTGAAGTGATAACTCAGATTGTCACGTGGCGTTTCGCGAGAAGTTGTCTAATTGTGCCGCCCCGCCGGGGCTCGATATTTTTTCTTCAAGCTACCCACCCTTACGGCTTCGCGTTCGCTCGCCTCAGGGTGGGCTAACCTGTGGCCGCGCCTAACGGCGCTGCAGTACTGAGAGGAAGGTTGCGTCGCGCTTCCGGTAGTCAACTGCACCTTTGGCCCCTTTTTCCTCCGTGTCTCCGTGGTGAATTTGGGCGCACCTACCTGAACCTTGCTCTGTGCTCTTTCAAAATACATTTATCCATCACCACCTGGATACCGGACTTCCGCGCCTTGTCCGCGGCCTGGTCATCAATCACGCCTTCCTGTAACCAGATCGCCGGAACTTTCAACCGGATGGCTTCGTCCACGATTTCCGCCACAAATTCCGAGCGCCGGAACACGTCTACGATGTCGATCTTTCCTTTTACGTCGGCCAGTGTGGCCACGGCTTTTTCTCCCAATGCGCCCTTGATGGCCGGGTTGACTGGAATGATTTTGTATCCATGGCCCTGCATGTAAGCGGAAACGCCATAGCTCGGCCGTAGCGGACTGTCTGACAGTCCCACGACGGCGATGGTCTTTGACTCTTTCAGCAGCTTCCCGATTTCGTCTTCGTTCGTCGCCTTGAGGTTTTGTGCGCCAGGATTCACAATGCATCTCCGTGTTGGTCTCTTAATCTTTGGTCTTGCCACCGGACAAGGCTTTTTCCTTGTAATACTTCTGCGCCATCTTGCGGATGGTCTCGGAAATGGTCCGGCTATGCTGCATGCCTTTCAGGTCGTAAACCAGCAGCATCTTCACCAGGGGCAACGCAATGTCCAGGGGCGTGCGCGGGTTTTGCACCAGGTTGCGGACCACGTGATAATTCTTCATGAAGCGGCGGTTTCGCGCGATTTCCCGGAACACGTTTTCCGCAAGATTCTTAGCTCCGGCAAAGGTCTCCACTTCCGGATCAGTCAATTTGGGCGACGCCAGCACCGCGCTCTGCACAATCCTGGCGCCGTCGCGGATCAAAATGGCCCGCTCTTCCTTGTTGCCGAGGAACGCCAGCTTCACGCGTTCCGCCGCTCCCAGCCGGGAAATTTTCTGCAGCGGCGTAATTTTCCGGTCTCTTTCTTTCTGGGCCACCCGTTTGGCTTGAGCGGCCATTGCCGCCAGCGCCAGGTGATCAGACACCGGCGCCGGCGTGATCTGCTCTTCGACAGCACTTGCCGGCGCGTGGGCTTCCAGTTGTTCGCCTTCCGCGGTTTCAATTTCTTCGCCGATCAGCCTGAATTCCTTGCCTTCTTCGGCCGCCACTTCGGACTCATATTGCTTGATCCATTCCAGGTGGGCCGCGTCTGATTCCGGATCGCTCTCGCCCAGCGGCTGGTCCGGTGCTGCCGGGGCGGCCAGGGCCACGTCGGCGGAATGTTCTCCCACGGGAACGCTGGCCGCGGCCAGTTCGCTTTCGGTTGGTCCTCCGCCTTGCAATTCCGTAAGCTCCTGCGGAGTAACGCGGGGATTGCTGGTAAGCGCTTCCAGCACCGCCGGCGAACTGCGGGCCCGCGGACTTTCCCGGAGCATGACGATAATTTCGCGCGGCGCCGTCCCGGCAAGTTCCATGATCATGGTTTCAGAAATGGCGGGGTTTTCGATCAGAAACGGCATCAGCGCGGGACGCCGGTTCTCTTCCATCCAGAAGTATCCCAACACTTCCGCGGGCGCTGCCGGATCTTTCACAATCTCTGACGTCACGCCCAGGTCCCAACTGGCCAGCGTAAGTTTGGCGTCCTGGCCAAAAACGGGGTTGTGCGTCAGGTACACCAGTATCTCCACCATCTCCGCCGGAGGCACGGGCAATGAGCCCTTGGCGGCTGAGCGCACGGCTCCCGCGGGCAACGCGTTGCGTTTGATTTGGTCCAGGATGCTTGCCATAGTTACGTTCTTTGTTAACCTGCTTTGTAATCCCTGCGCAATCCGTTGGTGACTATTATTCCTGATCGCGCCGCGCCTTCAAGTAACCACGGATGAACGGCGTCAGGTCGCCGTCCAATACGCGGTCCACGTCGCCCACTTCCACTTTGGTGCGGTGGTCCTTGATCAGCCGGTACGGATGCAGCACGTAAGACCTTATCTGCGAACCGAAATCGATGTCCAGCTTGGAATCTTCCACCTTGCGCGTGGCCGCACGCTTCTTCTCCAGTTCGTACTCGTAGAGTTTGGACCGCAGCATCTTCATGGCGCGGTCCTTATTCTTATGCTGCGAGCGTTCGTTTTGGCAGGCCACCACCAGGTTCGTGGGAATATGCGTGATGCGCACCGCGGAGTCCGTGGTGTTTACGTGCTGGCCGCCTTTGCCGCCAGAGCGATACGTATCAATGCGGATATCTTCCACCTTGATGTCGATTTGGATGGAATCATCGATTTCCGGCGAGACAAACACGCTGGCGAAAGAAGTATGCCGGCGACTTTGCTGGTCGAAAGGCGAAATGCGGACGAGACGGTGGACGCCAATCTCGCTCGTCAGCAGCCCGTAAGCATAGTCGCCATTCACGGTGAACGTGGCCGATTTGATGCCCGCTTCTTCGGCTGGCTGGTATTCGTTCACTTCCGTGGAAAATCCCTGACGCTCCGCCCAGCGCAGATACATGCGCAACAGCATTTCCGCCCAGTCCTGGGACTCGGTGCCGCCCGCTCCCGGATGGATGGTGACAATGGCATTCAGCATGTCATTGTCGCCGGAAAGCAGGGTTTTGGTTTCCAGTTTCTCGGCGATTTCGCGCAGCCCGTCGATTTCTTTCTTGAGTTCGTCGGTAACGGTCTCGCCTTCGCGGGCCAGGTCAAAGTACGCGGCAATATCGTCCACGCGGCGCGCCAGGTCGCTATCCATGGCCAGCGAATCTTCCAGGCGTTTGCGTTGCCGCATAAGTTTCTGCGAGCGCGTCTGGTCGGCCCATACGGCCGGGTCGGCTACCTGTTTTTCAATGTCTGCTAGTTGCGCGCGGAGAGATGGCGCGTCAAAGATAGCTCCGCAGGTCCGCGACTTTGGCACGGACGGCAGAGTATTCGCGTTCTAATTCTTCAACCATGGTAATTTCCGATTTAAACCGTGGGGGCTTCCAGGTCCAGCGCCGGTGCTTCCAACATGGTCGCGGCCTTGATGCGCCAGCGTACCAACACCCCTAACAATGAGATTACCACACACGTCCAGGCAAAAAAGTCACCATAGCGTACGTAGACGGTCAACTCATTCAGCGGCGAATAAGGCGCGACCAAAGCCGCCCGGACGTTGCGGTCCAACTGGGCCACAATGCGGCCATAAGGATCAACCGCCGCCGTGGTTCCGCTGTTGGTATCGATGAGCAGCCAACGATGGTTCTCAATCGCCCGCATGCGCGCCATCTGCAAGTGTTGGAACGGTGCGCCGGATTCTCCGTACCATCCGTCATTGGAAATGTTCACCAGTACTTGTGCGCCGTTCAGCGTGAACTGCCGCACTTCATTGGGAAAGATGGATTCGTAACAAATGGCCACGGACGCCCGCGAGCCATCCACGTCAAAAACCTTGCGCTCCGTCCCTTTGGTAAAGTTGCCTACTTCGCGCGTGAGCTTCCTGGCAAAAAACAAAACATCTTTAAACGGAACGTATTCGCCGTACGGGACAAGGTGGATCTTGTCATAACGTCCGGCCACGCGGCCTTGCGGGTCAATGACCACGGCGGAATTGTAGACGGTCTGTTCTTCCGGCGGCGCGGACGTATTGGCCACGCCCACCGCGCCCACGATCATGAAGGAATTCGTGTCGCGCGCGATTTCCGTGAGCCAATATTGCAAACGCGGATCGGTCGTAATGAATGGCGCCGGAGTTTCCGGCCACACAATCAGGCCGGGCTTGTGTGCGCCTGCCTGCTTCTTGCTGGTCTCCACGCTCAACTGCGCCAGGGACGCGATGTTCTGGTCATAGTACTGTGGCGTCCATTGCACCAGGTCCAGTACCGGGACGTTCTCCTGCACCAGCACGGCTTGCCGCGTGGCGGAAAATTGTTCTGACTTGGCGAACACGCCCATCTGTAGCGCAATGGCCGCGGCACAAGCTGATATGAGCAAGTTGGTGCGCCGGCGTCCGGTCAGCAGCAAAGCCGCGACAAAAGCGCAGTTCACCAAAACCACGGCAAAGGTAAGTCCGTAAACGCCGGTGAAAGTGGCAATGCGCGCGAAAGGCACATTGTCGATCTGCGCGCCGCCCAGCGGCAGCCACGGATAAGCGGTCACGCGGTCGCGATAAAGCTCAATCGCTACCCAGAAAAACGGCGCCAAAAATAAAGGACGGCGGTTTCCCAACGACGACCGCCGCGCCATCATCACCACCAGCAATCCAAAAACGGCGTGGTGCAGACCGTAAGCCAGGGCAGCGGCGATCATAATGAGTCCAACAACGGCCCAATGCAGGTTGCCGTAACCGGCCATCACGGGGCCAACCCAATAACTCGTCCCGAAATACCAGATTATGCCGCTGGTCCAGCCCAGCAGGAAACCTTGCCACAGCGTGAATGGCCGCAGAGACCTGCCTTCAGAATCCACCATGGCGGATTCTCCGCCGGGTCCGCGCAAAAGCACGTAAAGCAGCGGGACCAGTGCGATCCAGCACAGGAAGTACATGTAGAACTTGGGAAACACAAGGATTTGCAGCCCGCCGGAGACGGCAGCTAGTATCCAGGCTTTGAGGGGAATGGCTCGCACGCGTGCCGATTTTAACAAACTAATCTTTATTTTGATTCTCTTGATTCGCGGGGCTACAATGACTCTCGTGCACTTCGTGGTTCATCATTTTTTACCGGTATTCAAATACTTGTTCCTCGCGGGGCTGGTCGGCGCGATTCCTGTCATTATTGTTACCGCCATCAAAACGGCCCAAAGCATGTTTGAGGGAGAAGAGCCGGTGCGGGACCACAAAGTATAAGAAGGAAAAACTTGAAGCTTCATCGCGGTCCTGCCAGCCGGCCCTCATGTTTTAGCGGCTTGTAGCGACCGTATTATTTTTCAAAAATGTCAGCCGGCTCCGGAACAGTCCCACCACAGTCGAATAGGGTTCGCATCGTCGTCGCCACGTCGGTGATGCTTACGTTCATTTCCTATTGGCGTGCCGCGGCCATTGTCCTCAATGACCTGGGTTCATCCGCTTTTTACGCCGGCGGTATCGCGGAACAGGCTGTGGGCAAAGCGGCTCCGTGGTTCATTCTGGGCGTTATGCTTTTCGCCTTCGCCGTGCGATCGGTTTACGTGGAAAGCTGCTCCATGTTTACCCGCGGCGGCGTCTACCGCGTGGTGAAAGAAGCCCTGGGCGGAACGTTTGCCAAGTTCAGCGTTTCCGCGCTGATGTTTGACTACATCCTCACCGGACCAATCTCCGGTGTTTCCGCCGGACAATACATTGCCGGGCTGCTCAACGAACTCTTTCTGGCCGCTGAAGTCCATGGCTGGATTCCCCGCGCCATGCACAATCTGATGCACGGCCACGCACTCCATATTAATGAGAACTATGCGGCTGCCGTCTTCGCCCTGATCGTCACCATCTATTACTGGTGGGAAAACATCAAGGGCATTGAAGAATCCAGTGATAAAGCCTTGCGCGTGATGCAGATTACCACGGTGATGGTGGTCATCTTGCTGGTCTGGGCGATTTACACCGTCTTAAAGACCGGAGCCTCTCTGCCTCCGCTGCCGATTCCTTCCAACCTGCATTTCAGCGACGAAGCTTTAGGCTTCCTGAAAAATACTGACATCGGAAAGAGCGTGGGACTCTTCGGCATTCTCATTGCCTTCGGCCATTCCGTGCTGGCCATGTCCGGCGAAGAATCACTGGCGCAGGTGAATCGCGAAATCGCCAGCCCCAAGCTGCGCAACCTGAAGCGCGCCGCGCTCATCATTGCCGTGTTCAGTTTCGTGTTCACCGGACTCGGCTCCATGCTGGCCGTGATGATCATTCCGGACAGCGTCCGCGTTACGGTTTACAAAGACAACCTGATCAGCGGCATGGCCATGTACATGATCGGGCCACACGTGCTGAAGCTGGTCTTCCGTACGTTTGTGGTGGTTGTGGGCTTCCTGATTCTTTCCGGGGCCATCAACACTTCCATCATCGGCTCCAACGGCGTGCTCAACCGGGTTTCTGAAGATGGCGTCCTGACTGACTGGTTCCGCCGTCCGCACAAAAAGTACGGCACCAGTTATCGCATCGTCAATCTGATCGTCGTCCTGCAGTTGATCACCATTCTGGCCAGCCGGGGCGACGTCTATGTCCTTGGTGAAGCCTACGCTTTTGGCGTGATCTGGAGTTTCACGTTCAACAGCCTCGCCATGCTCGTACTGCGCTTCAAGTACAAGGGCGAACGTGGCTGGCGTGTGCCTCCGAACATCCAAATGCCTTATGGCCGGGACAAAGTTACCGGCAAGCTCAAGTATGTTGAGCTCCCCGTGGGCCTGGCGTCCGTCCATCTGGTGTTGCTCTCCACGGCGGTCGTGAACCTGTTTACCAAGCAAGTGGCCACCGCAGCCGGACTGGTCTTCTCGATTGGCTTCTTCTTTATCTTTGTGATCTCAGAGAAGGTGAACAAACGCAAGTTCCGGCACGTTGAGCAGACCATGAAGGAACACTTCCAGCTATTACAGGAAGAGACTGTGGGACGCGACGCCGTCCAGGTCCGTGCGGATAGCGTGCTGGTTACCGTGCGCGACTACAACACTCTGAATCATCTGCGCTGGGCCCTGGAAGTGACGGACACGCACGAACAAGACATTGTCGCCATGGAAGCCCGCCTTACCGGCTATGGCAGCGCTGAATACGATCTGGCCATGGAGCAGATTTTCAGCGACTACGAACAAACGCTGTTTACCAAAGCCGTCTCCATTGCGGAAAGCTACGGCAAAACCATTTCCCTGCTCGTTGTCCCCGCGCGTGACGTGTTCTCGGCTATCGTCCAGACCGCCAACGCTCTGGAATGTTCCGCTATTGTCTCCGGCCTATCCAGCAAAATGACCGGTGAAGAACAAGCTTTCCGCCTGGGACAAGCCTGGGAAGCCATGCCGGAACCCAAGAGGCAGATCGTGTTCCAGGTGGTGCGTCCGGACCAGACGGTGGAAACCTACCGCATCGGCCCGCACACGCCCACCATGAAGACTGAGGACGTCCATTTGGTGCATAAGATCTGGCTGGACATGAAGAAAATATCGGGGACGGAAGAGATCCATCACTCGGACATCATCACCCTGGCGCTGACTCGCCTGGCGCGCGACTACAACCTGGACAAAGATGACGTGGTCAAGCACTTGAAGAGGTCCGGCGGCCACCACCCCATGCCGCCAACCACGGGCTTTGTCCGCGAACCCGACACCATTGACACGCAGAAGCGTACCGACGATCCTCGCAAAGACCGCCCCATGCCTCCGGTCACCGGACCGAAATAGGCTTGTGCGTGCATGACGCACACCATATGCCCCTAGATTTTCAAACCTCTTTGTCTCTGCGTTCTCTGCGGTGAAAAGATCAGGCGTGAATCCGCGCCGCCAGTTGCTCGCGCACAAACGAAACAATTTCCGGCGTTACATACGGCGGTGGCTGGATCATGAAGGTAGGCTTGCCGGCCACGCGATCCATGGTCACCAGGTCCCACTTTGGCTGGCTTTCGGCGCGGTGCAGGATCACGGCATCAGCGCGATCGAGAAATTCGTTTGCGGAAACTTTAAAGTCCTGCGTGCCGGCGTCCATCACGCTCAGGTAGAGGTCCGGCTTCAGGAAGCCCATGATGCTATTGGATTCCATGATCACGTTCTCGGCGCCGGCAATCTTGCGCTCAATGTCCGTGATGGCTTCACTCAGGCGTCCCTGGCGCGTGCGCACCCAGATCGATCGTTTGGCGCCCGCCACCAGAAACCGTGACGTATCCGTCTCGCCGCTCAAGTCTTTCTCGTCACTCAAGGCCCGGAAGTGATCGTCACCGGTGTCGCAGTCGCAGGGCTTGCCATCGGCGGAGCACACGCCGTGGCCGAATTGCGTGATCTTCAGGGCGGTCCAATTGAATTCCTGCAATGCGGCAATCAGACCCGCCACTACGCTGGTCTTGCCTACATTGCGCGAATGTCCGCCAATAACTACCAGTGCCATGACGCCTATTTTCGCAGCTTTGCCGGGCTTTAGAAAGTGGAAACAGCAAATCCACCACGGAGGCACGGAGACACGGAGAAGAACCAATAATTCTTGGACATTTTCACCGATACGACTCGTAACAGGGTATGACTTCAGTCAGGCCGTCACGGCACTCATGATAGCTGGCTTATAGCGCCTGCGATTTGCGACGGGCTTCGGCAATTACTCAATTACTCAATTTTTGAATTTACCCAATTACCAAATTACCC
The DNA here is from genome assembly GCA_025357215.1 of Acidobacteriaceae bacterium. GTDB lineage: Bacteria > Acidobacteriota > Terriglobia > Terriglobales > Acidobacteriaceae > Angelobacter. Next base: position 14,496 of record JANXPR010000288.1, read on the forward strand.
GATTACCCATTCCCCTCTACAATGTCTGCGTGGACACCGCGACATCACGCTGGCTTTGGCGCTACGGTAGTTCCACCGTCGCTTTGGCTGCATTGGTGACTGCGCTGCATTTTTTGCGTCCCGCATTGAACCAGACCAGCATAGCTCTTGGTCTCGTTCTCCTGGTGGTCTTAGTCGCCGCACGCGCTGGACGCTTCCCCGCGCTCTACGTAGCCATCCTTGCCGGACTCTCTTTCAATTTTTTCTTCATTGGCCCGTTTTATTCTTTTCGCATACACCGCACGGAAGACGTTGTCGCCTTTCTGGCATTCATCCTGACAGCTGTTTTCGTCGGCCAGCTTTCCACCTTGCTGGAAAAGCGCGGGCTACAGTCCGCGGAGTTGCAGCGCAGTGAACAACTCAAGACCGCGCTGCTGGACGCCGTGACCCACGATCTGCGCACGCCGCTCACGTCCATTAAAGCCGCGATCACAACGGTGCGCAGCGAAAAAGTCTCCGCGGAAGTCCAGCAGGAACTTTTTGCCGTGATTGAGCAAGAGTCTGACCGGTTGAACCATTTCATACAGGGCATGATGGACCTGGCCAAGCTTGAGGCCGGACAGATCCTTCTGCAAAGCCGGACCGTGGCCGCGGACGAAGTCATCGAAGACGCGCTGCAACGCGCCGGCAATCTGCTGGACCGCCATCCGGTGGAAACTTCCGTGGAGCCTGGGCTACCGGACTTAAAAGTAGACCCGCGCCTGATCTCGCAAGTGCTGTTTACGCTGATTGAAAACTCCGCCAAATACTCGCCGCCGGAGACGCCGATCACGGTTTCCGTCCGGCGCAGCCGCGACCACTCCGTTTGCTTTGCCGTGTCGGACGAAGGCCCAGGCATCAATCCGGAACTCCGCGACCAGGTCTTCCAGAAGTTTTTCCGCGCTGGAACGCGGCCCGGTTTTGGCGTGGGCCTGGCCATTGCGCATGGTATTGTGCAGGCGCATCAGGGCAAGATATGGATTGAAGATAATCCCCAGGGCCGCGGGGCCTGTGTGCAGTTCCAGATTCCACTGCGGGAAGCCACGTGAGCATGAACGAAGACAACAAAAAAGTTCTGGTGGTAGACGACGAGACGCAGATCGCGCTCGTGCTGCGTCGCGGCTTGGAATCAGCGGGCTTTCAGGTCCGGGCATCGAGTGACGGACGCACCGGTCTGGAAACGTTTCTCGCCTGGACGCCCGATCTGGTTATCACGGACGTCTCCATGCCCGGCATCGACGGCCTGGAGCTTTGCGCGCGCATCCGCCAGGTGAGTGAAGTCCCGATTCTCGTGCTTTCGGTGCGCGAAGATGAAGCCACCAAGGTGAAGGCCCTGGACCTGGGCGCGGACGACTACGTGGTCAAGCCGTTCGTCGTGCGCGAGGTCGTGCTGCGCGT
>JANXPR010000305.1 GCA_025357215.1 Acidobacteriaceae bacterium
TCGTAAGACTCGCGGTCCATTACATGACACCAGTGGCACCACACGGCGCCGATGTCCAGCAGAACAGGTTTGTTCTGTTGCTGCGCTTTCTCAAACGGCTCGGGACCCCACTCATGCCATTGGATCGGCTGGTGCATGGCCGTACGCAAGTAAGAAGAGGATGCGTTGGCCAAAGCGTTGAGGGGATGTTCGGAAGGTTTGGGGGCGTTCGAACTCATGCAGGTAGTGTAATGGCGGCTAGCCGCTAGCTCCTAACCGCTGGGGAAGGAATTTTGGGGAACGAGGCAGGCTATTGGTATTTGGTATTTGGTATTTGGGCACAAAGACCCTCTCTGGTCCTCTGCGCCCTATGTGTGTTTCAGAGTTTTGGCTTCTTCAGATCAGTGTCATCAGTGTGAATCAGCGGTAAGGTTTTTAGAATTTCGAAAAGTCCGGTTTTCTCTTTTGCATGAACGCCATCATGGCTTCGCGGGCTTCCGGACCTTGCAACAGTGCCGCGAATTGCTGGCCTTCACGCGACATGGTTTCGGCAATCACGTTGGCCTGGGCGCGCTTCATCAGTGACTTGGTGGTCCGCAGGGCGATGGGCGCTTTTTCGGCCAGCTTTTGCGCAACGGTCATCGCCGCCAGAGACAGTTCCGGGTCAGGATAGATTTCATTCACAATGCCCCAGTCGCGCGCGGTGATGGCGCCAAAAGCATCGCCCAGAAAGAGCAGCTCGGCCGCGCGATGGTGTCCCATTTGCGCCGGCAGGATCAGGCTGGACGCAGCTTCCGGACACAATCCAAGATTCACGAACGGCAACTGGAAGCGCGCGCTCGAAGCCGCGTAAACCAAATCGCAATGCAGCAGCATGGTGGTACCAATGCCCACGGCTACACCGCCAACGGCGGCGACAATCGGTTTTTGCGTGCTGGAAAGGACTTGGAGAAACTGCACAGCCACGCTGGCCTCATCAGGCTTGGCGTTGGCAAAATCCATGAGGTCATTGCCGGCGGTAAAGCAGTCCGCTGTGCCGGTGATCAAAATAACCCGCACGGCTGCGTTGGCGTCCGCTTGGCGCAGTCCGTCCGTCATGGCTAGATACATGGCCTGGGTAAGGGCGTTCTTTTTCTCCGGACGGTTCAGGCGGATGGTGAAAATACGATCGTGAGTTTCGGTAACGACGTGGTTGGACATCAATGCTCCTTCAAAATCCCCAAAGCACGAAACGCCAGTATATCCGGGATGATCCAGGCGGGTTAAGCCAACTCGAGTGCGATTCCGAGGGCACGATCCAGTTCGTTCAGTTTGGCCGCCGACAACACACTCACGAAATGAGTAAGGTCCGATTTACGAAGGCTGACCAGGTTGTCACACATAATCCAACTTGCATGTTTCAGGCCTTCGTCCGGACCGCAACCTGGCTGGATAGACCTTCGCCACTCGTGAACACCGGAGCGCAAATGACGGTGGAGAACTTAGATTGGATGAGTACTTGGCGGCTCACAATGACGAAAACACGATACTGTTTTGGGTCGTCGCCGGGTTTGCGTACACGGTAGAGTTCGCCTCGCTTCATATGCCTGGCCGAACTATTCTTCCCCAGCCTGATACTCGAGGACGTCGGCAACTTCCTGATTGAGAAGCTCGGCAGAGCGGTTAATCTGAGCGAGATCGCGCGCCTGCGTCTGGGCCCGCGCACACTCACTCAAGTACCGTCTCAGTACTCGTTCAATAAAGGCAGAGCGGGAAGATTTCGGCCCGGCCAGGCGATCAATTCCGGTCAACACTTCGCGGGACAGTGTGATAGATGTCTTCTCTTTCATACTACCAAGATCATACTACATGTAGGGGTGGAGCCTGCTACCTTACACGATCCGCAACTCGGCTTCTTCCTTGCG
>JANXPR010000334.1 GCA_025357215.1 Acidobacteriaceae bacterium
CTTTCGTGTGCCTTCGCGTTCGATGGTCACGGCCACACTGTCATATCCGGCGAACGTGCTGGGAGTGCGCTCGGCCACGGTTACTTTGGCGTCCACGGGTACTTCAGAATACGAACGCACGTGGCGCTCGATGCGGCGATCAATTTCCGCCCGACTAGGGCTGGGTTGTTGTGATGCCATCTGTTGCGCCAAGAAGGGAACGGCCATGGAGGCCGCCAGAAATAGTTTCAAAATGGAACGCACGAGTGGTCACCGCCAGCGGAAATAGGAACGGATTTGTATGATGCACAGATTGTACTTGAGGCTGTTGCTTGTCAAATTGTCTTTTAGCGGCGAGGTTGACGAACGTATCTCTTGCGGGAAATTGCGGCAGGTTCTAAGCTTTCACGCTATGTCCACAAACACACTACATACGATTTCCGTGATCGCCTTGATGATTACGCTGATTGCGCTGGGCTTCTCACCGTCCGCATTTTCACAGCAGGCTCCTGACTTTGCTAAAGCACAAGATGAGGGCATTAAGTTTCTCGGCGAGTTGGTCAAGATTGACACCAGCAACCCTCCGGGCAACGAAGTCAGTGCCGCGGAATACATTAAGAGCGTGTTGGCGGCGGAGGGCATTCCCGCGCAGATTTTCGAATCGGCTCCGGGACGGGGCAACATTGTGGCGCGCCTAAAAGGCAGCGGCAAGAAGAAGCCCGTGCTTCTGATGGGGCACCTCGACGTGGTGGGCGTGGAGCGCGACAAGTGGACCATGGACCCGTTTGCCGCGATTATCAAAGACGGTTATCTCTACGGTCGCGGCTCTATTGACGATAAGAGCATGGACGCCGCCAACCTTGAGGTCTTCCTGTTGCTGCATCGCCTCAAGGTCCCGCTCGACCGTGACGTGATCCTGCTGGCGGAAGCCGGCGAGGAAGGCACCACGCAGTTTGGAATCGATTTCATGGTGGAAAAACACTGGGATGAAATTGCCTGCGAATATGCCTTCAACGAAGGCGGTGACGTGCCGGAAGAAAACGGCAAAGTTCAGTACGTGGCCGTGTCAACTACGCAGAAAGTCCCGCGCGGTTTTTCACTTGTGGCCCGCGGCACCAGCGGACACGGTTCCGCGCCTCGCATGGACAATGCCATCGCGCACCTGGCTGCGGCCGTAGCCAAGGCCGCCAATTGGGAAGCTCCCGCGCGCCTGAATGAGACGACGCGGCGCTTTTTCCAGCAGATGGCAAAAATAAGTCCCGCGGGCAAAGCTGATCTTTATGCGCACGTGGAAGACCCGTCAGTACAGAAAAAGCTGCACGAATCTGAACCGGCGTACTATTCCATGCTGCGCACATCGCTGGTCCCCACCATCATCAAGGGCGGGTTCCGGTCCAATGTAATACCGGCCGACGCCGAAGCCCGGTTTGATGTGCGTGCGCTACCGGACGAAAACATGGACGCGCTCAAAGCTGATCTCACCAAGCTTTTCAACGATCCGCAAATCACCATCGTGGACCAGGAGAGGACGCATGAGCGTCCCGCGGCGGCGCCTTCCGGTCTTGAGACGGATGGGTTTCATGCTCTGGAACACGCCCAGCAAAAAGTTTTCCCGGGCGTGCCCACGATTCCCATCATGCAGGTGGGCGCCACGGATTCCGCGCAGCTCCGCGTGAAAGGCGTGCAGGCTTACGATATCGGCACCGTGATGAGCAATGAAGACATGAAGCGTGTCCATGGCAATGACGAACGAGTGCAGATTGCCGGGTTCGGCAAGTTTGTCCAGTTCCTTTACGCAGCGACCGTGGAACTTGCAGGAGCAAAATAACTTCGTGAAGTTCAAAGACAGTCGAGTTTGGATTACAGGAGCTTCGTCGGGCATTGGCGAAGCGCTGGCTGTGGCTTTTCATCAGGCAGGTGCGCGTCTGGTTCTATCGGCCCGCCGTGAAGAAGAGTTGAAGCGGGTTCAAGCCGCGTGCGGAGGAGTACCCAGCACTCAGGTACTGCCGCTCGATGTCACTCGCAACGACGAGCTTACAGAAAAAACGCATGCCGCGTTGGCCATGTTAGGCGGTCTGGATATCGTGGTGCTCAACGCCGGAATTTCGCAACGCGCGCTGGCCCGCGATTCGAACGAGACTGTTTATCGGCGGCTCATGGAAGTGAATTTCTTTGGTCCGGAAGCCATCGCTCGAGCTGTACTGCCTTCCATGATCAATCAGAAGTCCGGACACTTTGTGGTGATTTCCAGCATTGCCGGGAAATTCGGCGTTCCGCTGAGGACAGGTTACTCCGCCAGCAAGTTTGCACTGCACGGGTTCTTCGAAGCTCTTCGCGCGGAAGAAGAACACAACGGTATCCATGCTACGCTGGTCTGTCCTGGTTATATCCGCACGGAGATCAGCGTTTCCGCCCTTAAGGGCGATGGCAGCAAGCACGCCAAAGTGGACCCGGAACTGGCGCAAGGCATGCCGGCGGAAGAGTGTGCCCGGCAGATCCTGGCAGGCGTGGCCACCGGCAGATATGAAATGGTCATTGGGTCCGCCAGGGAAAAGGGCCTGGTCCTGCTGAAGCGGTTTCTGCCTACCATGCTTGCGCGGATGGTTGGCCGCGCAGTTTAATACAAAAACCGCACTTGCTAGCGTTTTAAGTCGAAGATTGTGGTTGGGTTAAATACCGATGTCGGAGAGTCTTGTGCGACACAAACTTCTTGTTGTGGGCCTGATAGGTCTTTGTCTGGCGGTTGCGGGAGCTAAAGAATCGACTGAACAGATTGTCGTCTGGCCGGAAAACGGCAAACCACTTCTACGCTTTACGTTTGGAAAACTCAAAGAAGGGGCCGCCTACGGACGCGAACACAGCTACACTTGCGAAACCACCGCGCAAAATCTTTGGGAGAAAAAGATGGCGGTAGCCACTTTTACCCTGTATGTGTTCGACAAAGCCAACGTGCGAATCGGCGAAGGTTTTCTCCAGGTGAATAACATGGGGCCAGGAGAAACGATTAAGTTTCAAACCACGTTTCACGCTACAGGATCACCGGCCACTATCAAGCTCATCGCGGAAACGGTGCCCACTGAGTTGCAATCCCAGGCGCCGCCGCCTTCCCGGACGATCAGCATTACCATCAACACAGTGCCCCAGGGTGCGATTTTCAAACTTGACGGCAGTGATTCCGGTACGACGCCGAAAATCGTCCGCGTTTCTGCCGGGAGACACATGCTGGAATTCAGCAAAGAAGGTTTCAATCCGGGCAGGTTCCCGCTGGAAATCGGTTCCGACGACGCTTCCGGCGGAAGCGTGAGTTATGAGCTGGGCGCCCTGGCACATGACACCGTAGAGCTGCGTGACGGTACGGTCCTGGTGTGCGACGTGGAATCAATGTCTTCGACAGAAGCCGTATTACGAATCGGCGGAGCGCTTCAGCGCATGGACCGGAACAAGATCAAACGCGTTCTGCTGGTGGAGCGTGATACGCCCAAGGCACGTTAGACGGTAAGACGCGGCGCGATTCAGGCAGGTGTTGAAAAGTTCTTTACTGCAAACCACGCAGGGCCGGGGGACTAGCGTACCGCCCGCAGGCGGCTTATCCGGACGACTCGGTATCAGTCCCGATTTTGCCGAACCGCACAACGCTGATAAAATCGAATGCAGCAACCTTCCCTGCATTGTGGGGCTATAGCTCAGCTGGGAGAGCGCATCGTTCGCAACGATGAGGTCGTCGGTTCGATCCCGACTAGCTCCACCATTCTAACCGTCATTTTTTCAATAGGTTACAAGGCGGTCATCGGAATTGTACCGTTTTTGTACCGCCGTTTGACCGAGTTTGGTTTCTCGCTTACCTTCCTGCCAGTTGTTATGGGTCTTTTTGTGTACACCCGCCACACGGCAGATTGTCCTAATCGCAAGGACCGGTTCTGGCGGCGCTGCCGTTGTCCCAAATGGATTCGAGGGACGCTCAATCGTAAGACATTCCGGGGAAGCGCTCAGACGCGCAGCTGGGAACGTGCCGAGGCGACATTGCGCCAGATGGAAAACACTGCCTCTCCCGAAGGGCCGAAGGCTGATCGTAAGGTCACAATCAAGGAGGCTGTCGAGGCTTTTCTGGAAGATGAGCGCTCAAGGCACTTGTCCAAGACGACAACGGGGCAGAGCAAAACCCTGTTAGAGCGGCAGCTTTTGGTATGGGCGAAGCAGCAGGGCCTGCATTTTCTCAATGAGTTGACGGTCCCTGCACTGTCAAAATTCCGCGCTACTTGGACCAGCACAGGCAACAACGCCAATACAGCCCGAAGGAAGCACCAACGATTGTCGGGTTTCCTCTGGTTTTGCGTTCGCAACGAATGGCTGGAAAGAAATCCGGCAAGGATGCTAAAGGCGATCCGCGTGAAACAGATTCCCACCGATTACTTCACACGCGAGGAATTCAGGCGCATCGTTGATGCGACCTACGCTTACGGGGAGTGGCAGGGTGGGCCTAGTTGCGAAACCCAGCCCATGGGCCGAAGGTGATTTTGAACAGAAGATGGCGACCCTGCTCCGTTGGGCGAACTCGCTCAACCGTTCCGTACCTGCTTTCAACGAAGCACAGAGGCTTCTCGAAGGTGAAGACTCCGTTATCGGGGGCATCATCCGACGAGCGAAGCCTCAGGATTGACGTATCTGTTGTAACATCGCCGTTAGGCAAACCTGTCGTGAGCAAAACCAAATATGTCGAATACACGAACCGTGGCTTTTGGGCGTACGATGTTGCGCTCGACATTTTCCTAAAACACCTCATTGATGCAGCTGAGGCAAGTGGTCAGGCAAAAACTGGGTGGCTATCGTCTGCCATCGAGTCTTGGCGCATGGCGTGCATTCCGGACTATGGGCTCACACTCGACGCCGGCTGGTCGGCAGTGCAACAGCAGGCCTTCATCGCTCTGGCAGAACAGGCATCTGCGCGGCTTGCGAATAGAACATCTATACCTGCCGAAGAAATCGTCAACTGGCGCGTACTGGATGACCTGCACATCTTCCCTCGTGGCGAGAAAGAGGTGCTCACAGCTCCCGTTGTCGAGCTTGGTCGCGCAATCATTGCGTTGGTTTCTGGAGAATTGTCTGAGGCACCCAATGGCAAGACTTGGTTGTATGGCACACCGACTGGTCGCCAGACGCTCTGAATTGTGGCACACTCTGAACGGTGAAGATACTAAGGTATATCGAGCTAAAGAGCGGCCATTCCGATAATGGCCCCGCTTGGATTGCGTATGTCGAGCAATCGAAGACCGGGCGCACTCTGTACTTCAATGGCCGAGGGCTCATGAAACTCAAAGGACAGCGGCGCGGTGACTCCGGTGGCAATTACATCGATATGGAAACCGGCGATTCATTTTGGGTTTCTGGCGTGAAGAAGAACGGGCAAGACCGTCACTGGGCTGGGTCAGGAAGAGTTCTGGTTGAAGCCGCAGCGCTAGCTGAATACCTAGAAACGATCAAAGCCAAGACTCTGGACGCATCGCGTTGTGAGGTGACAGACTCCATCCGCCAAACTGACATCAAGCGACTCTCACAACTGGCGAATTCGCCCAGTAAAGGCTGGCCTCATGACCCAGGAGAGCAAACACTATACTCGTTCAGACGGAATGTGACATCCCCGGATAAATGAAAAACAGCGAATCAAAGAGAGATTTTTTGCAGAGCCTACAGAAGGCCGCCGCTGATTTGGGCGACATTTCAGAGGAAAAGATTCTGAAAACCGTCCGTGAATACCGCTCGGGACAGAAGCTGCCGAAAAACGTCGCCGTCGCCCGCTCAAAAAAGAAAACGACGTAGAGGAGTAGTCCCGACGACGATCCTTATCGGTGCTTGCTCTGTCGTCTTCGCCCTCGGCTCAGTTCATCCTTGAAGTTACGAACTTCGAATACGATCAGGCGCAACACGGCTAAAGCAGCCAAGATGACGATCCCGCCTTTTACAATCACCGTTTCTAGATCGGGCATGGGGAAAACCACCTTCGTGGCCGCTTATAAGGCCGTCTTCGCTTTCTGTCGGGGAGCGACTGGTGCGGAACGGAGATACTCTTGCGGCAACGTGATTTCAAACATCTTTTCTTTTTCGTTCCACGTCGCGGGTAACATGGTCCGCTTAGGTGCACTCCAACCAATATGGCTTAGAAATGACTTCGCTCTGAGGCTACCCGAATGGCTGTCCTGGACAATGGAGACCGCATAAGAATTCTTGGCACCCTTTGCCGCAGCTTTGAGCGCAACTCTGCTATTGGCCTTGTCCCATAACAACAGGACCGACCTCACTCCTGCCTGGTTCAAGACTCTAACGGCTGCCGCGTTGAATGCAATCCTGCCGTCGGGGACTAGTGACAGAGCCGTCTCCTCAACCCTGGCCCCAGTCCTCGTGAACACCTCGTAAGCCATATACGAGCCGCCTTCCTAGGCTTAATATACATTAACGAAGTACTAAAGACAATCTATTGTGTAGCCAGTTACGTAGACATTATAGGCGTTAGGATGGGGTCGAAAAATAACGGTGGACTGGTGTACCGTATGTGGTACACTAAGCCGTGGCAAATATTCCCAAGCCTCCCCGAGCCGAACGAAGCTTGGAAACCGACCTGCAAGGTAAACGTGTCAGGGCCGTCTTTTACCGGACTGAGGCGGGAGGCGAACCGGTTCGGGAATGGCTGAAAAGCCTGCCTTCCCGCGAGGACCGCAAACGGATCGGTGAAGACATAAAGACGGTCGAGTTTGGCTGGCCGGTCGGAATGCCCGTATGCCGCTCTGTTGGCGGTGGCATTTACGAAGTGCGGTCAGACCTGGCTCAAAACCGCATCGCTCGGGTGCTGTTTTATTTTGACAAGAATGGCCGAATGGTGCTCTTGCATGGGTTCATCAAGAAGACTCGGAAGACGCCCGATGAAGATCTAGATCTGGCACAACGGAACAAGAAGAAACATGAGAGGTCGCAATGAAGACAAAGAAAAAGAATGGCGTAGTCGAGCATACAGGTTCGACTTTTGACAGTTTCCTAGAAGAAGAGGGCATCCGAGAGGAAGTCGAGGCGGTTGCGGTCAAGCGTGTGATCTCGTGGCAGCTTGCAGAAGCCATGCGTAAAAAGAAGAAAACAAAACAAGCACTCGCAAAAGAACTCAATACGAGCCGTTCTCAGCTTGACCGTCTGCTCGATCCGCAGAATATTGCCGTTTCTCTGGATACGATCACCCGCGCTGCCAGGGCCCTCGGCAAGAGGCTGATTATTCGGATTGCTGACGCTAAAGCAGGCTGAGATTGCTGAGCCCCCCTCAATTCTTGGTATTGGTCAGTTGAATTTGGCAGTTTGATGGTATGCTGTTGTCATAGCCCAAGATGAGATTTGCCGGTTACGAGTTCGAGCACGTTTGCGACATCGAGCCTTTGCGAGACAAAGGCGGGGTCTGTGTGCGGTTTATGCCACAGGACCGATACCAAAACGCACGAGATCTGCCGCTCAATAGATACGGCGCAGGCCCGTTTTGCAGGTTCAGGATTCCAACCCGCTTTCACGTCAGCGGAGTCTATGTTCTCACGATTGATGATGAACTGCGCTACGTGGGCGAATGCGCCAATCTCTCAGCCAGGTTCAATGCCGGCTACGGAAACATCTCTCCCAAGAATTGCTTTAAGGGCGGACAAGAAACGAACTGCCGCTTGAACAATTTGGTTTATGCGGCGGCTCTGGCCGGGCAGCACATATCGCTATGGTTTTTCCAGACCGCGAATTACAAGTCTGTGGAAGCGGCTTTGCGCTCTAGCTTGAATCCCGCATGGAACCGGGTCTGAGAGGTGATCCGACACTCGTTATGCTGTTCAAATCGCCCCCCCCATTTTTTTCTTTGAATTTTTCCCATAGCTGGAAGCAAACAGGAGCGCATAAGGGAGGTTGGTCAAGGCCGCGCATTTTGTGCGCGCCGCGCTAGCGGGCGGAGCAAAGCGGAGAGCCTTGACGAACCTCCGGCGCTCCGTACAATTGACAGCGGGAAAAAATGAGAGAGGGCCAGCCCATATGAAGATGCCGCCCATCGTACAATGCCACATGTCTGATTTGAACACTGCTGCCAAATGCGGAAAAGTCTTTTGCACGTACTGCTCTAAGCACAAGAACAAAGCCCCGGGATTACTGCCGGCACTACAACGATACTGTTGCTCTACTCGCATTAAACAACTGGGGGGATACGCAGTTGCGCAAAACGTCCCATTTTTTATTCTCTCCGGGAAGTTTGGATTAGTCGCAGCGGACCAGGAAATTGAGGACTATGACCATCTTCTCCGGCCTGAAGAAGTGAAACACCTAGTCAAGGTGGTCGTGAGCCGATTCAGGAAGGAGAAGATTCATCAGCTCACATATTTTACGAAATCCCCCGAGAAAAACCAGGAGATCCAGCGCTATCTAGATCTGATTCAGTGTGCATGCACCGAAGCCGGCGTGTCGTTCGAGGTGAAGACGTTGGACGACATGTGAACGCTGAGCTAGCGTTGAAAGGCGTGGACCGAGCCGGACATGAACTGGCGACACTTACGGATAAACTTTTTGGAATAATTGCTGGGCCTTGTCTGAATCTAATGTTTTGAGCGTTCGATACTCCTGCAGCGCCCCATCGCGATTCCCAAGTTGCAAGTAAAGAGTCCCGAGGTCGTAGTGTGCGAATGGGTCACCGGGATTCAAACGGATTGCCTCCTTGAATTCGGCGAGTGCGGTGTCGAACTGGCCCTTTCCAGCATAGAGACGTGCGGCGGATTCATGGTAACTGCTGACGTCAGGATTTAGGCGAATAGCTGCCAGAAACTCGTTCATTGCCTGCTGAGGTGAGTTTATGTCCAAATAAGCAATTCCCAAAAAGTAGTGCGAGTCCGAATCATCTGGACGAATGCGGATCGCCTCCAGGAACGTCGCAATCGCTTGCTCGTCATTGCCCGCAGCAGAGTATGAGGCCGCCAAACGCTTATAGGCCTCGACGTCCGCAGGATCAAGTGCGATCGCCTTCCTGTAGGCAGCCATTGATTCTGCATTGCGACTCATCCGTGCGTAACAGCTCCCCAACCACAAATATGCGGGGGCAAAGTCAGGGGCAGTCGCAACGGCGTCGGTAAGATGTCCCAAAGCCACAGAGAGGTCATTCGCCTCCATTTCAAAATAGGCGCGAACTACCAATCTGGCCGCAGTGGACTTAGCGAGCATTGACGCCGATTTGGCCCATTCGGCAAACAGTTGTGGTTCTGAGTTGCTGAGCGAATGGACTCGTGTGACAGGTATCGCGAAATTCAAATTCTGTCCGCCGATTGCATACGACGTCGCAACTCCTAGAACTTCACCTCGAAGGTTCAACACCGGACTTCCACTGGAGCCTGGCGAGATTGGCGCAGTGATTTGAATGACTCCTCCAATGTCCGGCAGGTCACGAACTGCAGAGATAATTCCGTCGGACACGGTTCCCTCCAGCCCGAATGGATTTCCTATGACGAGGACCCTTTCTCCGGCCCTTGGTGCTGCTGTTGCCATCTTGAGGCTCTTGAAGGAAGCAGAACTCGTTACTTTTAGGCACACGAGATCACTTGAGGAATCATCCCAGACCACAGTCGCGATTGGAATATTCTTGCCCGACGAAATGCGCGCTACAGCCCTTACCGCTTGGCCCAACACGTGGTGATTGGTTACAATCTCGCCTTCGCTAGATATGAAGAAACCGGTTCCTTGGCTAACTTCGTGGTTTGAGTTGTCATAGGTCATTATGGTCACAACTGCTGACTTTGACTCTTCCACCAATCTTGGCACCCCAGCTTGGGCGAAACTCTGAAATGAAGCAGCTGCGACAAAAGCCACAGCAGCAACCGTCAATTGCACACGTGAATTCAGTTGTGTTAGCACCGCTCGTTTACCGTATTGATTCTTTTAAGCAGGGAATCACAAATTCTAGCACCTGACAGCTTTTCTCGTGGATGCTCGTTTATCCTTTTTGTGATGCGTTCCCGACCGTCCGACCGGAAGCAGAAGAAAGCCCGTAGCGCTTTTCATGCCGTGTCTTTGGCCTTCTTCGCTGATGAGTGACTCCGAAATAGCTGTCCACCGCCATCTGGCAATTCAGAACGCATTGCGTCACCACCACATTGTTTCTGTCGCAAGTAATTCAACCGCAAATTCATGAACCGACGGTGGTAGGGAGCGACCTCCGAAGCGAAGCGGAGCCCCACAGGGGTCGAGGCACGGGAGTGCCGAGAGGGGTCGCTCCCTGCCACTCCTCTTCCCGAATGCCGGTGCTGTCACCATGCGCGAGAATGCTCTGGGGGTTGTTTTTAACACCCTATGAGCCGGTGCAAGAGAACCGGGGGGCATGCGGAATGGGTGAGTTACATTTCAATAGGTGCATGACTATGACGCACAAGTATCTCGGCACCACAGCCTGTTCAATTAAAAACCGTCTGTACGTTCTATGGAGAAGCTGCGCAAGGTGGATCAGCTTGGGTCAAGAGGGAAAGCTGCATCATTCCAGATGTCGCGCATTTGGATATTGGCTACCGCCAAACGAATTTTGTTTGCTGCGGCGGTGGCGCTAGCTCCCCCACTACGACTGCTAGTATCCCTCCCGGAATTGAGATTAAGTCCTCAGGCGGCCTTTATTGGTCAATCCAACAACCGGAACTCTTGTCAGACAGATTTAGTGTTACAACCTACTGCGGACCGTCCGGGGGATTTGGCGGTGGGTGTAATGTCAAAGCCGAGATAGTGGCCCATTATCGCTACTGATCGTTCGGCATGTTGCTGGTGGGTTTGATCCGCTGGCAGCTCTACATCGTTCGTTCCTGCGCTTTCGGGTTCTGCCCTTATACGCCGCCCTACCGCTTGGAGTTACCTCCAGCGGACCGAACAGGGTCTCTCCGGTTGACTGAATATGCTGTCTCTGCGTGCCACCGCCCTGTACACCGTCCCGGCGGTTCGGTCTTCGCCTCGCTTGTTTCCAATGCTTCCGAACCGTAACAGGCTTCGCCTTCGAGAGAGAGGCTCGCCCCGGAATTAAGTCCAGCTGAATCGGCTTGATTGCTGGTGGAGCTGACGATGCTGATACGACGTTCACTTGTGTTGCGGCCCGCAGATTCGCCTCGCCTTCCTGCCGACAGTAGAAGGCTTTGTCATCCCGCTTCTCCGGCGCCGGTTGCCCGTCGTCGG
>JANXPR010000374.1 GCA_025357215.1 Acidobacteriaceae bacterium
ATTGCCTGAAGACCTTCGCCAGCCCCTGGAGCTTTCCACGGTGCTGGAGTTGAACTCAACGGAGATCGCGGAAGTAATGGACATCCCGGAAAGCTCAGTGCGAACGCGGCTGTTGCGCGCGCGCCGGCTCTTGAAAGACAAGATGGCGATTTTGATGGAGGTAAAAAAGCATGGCTGACATTAACTCGTCCCAGGGAAATGACGACCGCAAGCTGGATGAAATGCTCGACGGCCTGCTTTCTGAATACTCCGCTGCACAGCCTCGTCCCGGTTTGGAGACGCGGATTCTTGCTAACCTGCGGGAACAATCAGCGGCTGTGAAAGACAAATCCTCGCCGCGCGTCTGGCGCTGGAATTTTGCCTGGACGCGGGTGGGGATATGGGCGGGCGCAGCGATGGCCACGGCGGCCATCTTGCTGGCAATTTATCTTTCACGGCCTGCACAGCAAAAGAGCGCGCCACAAATCGTCCAACAGGCTCCGCAAAAGGAGGTTCCGGGACCGGTGCAACAAAAGAACCCCGCAGGGCAGGACGTCCATGCAGGGAACCAGCTTCCGGATCAGCGCCGCGAGGAGCTAGTAAAGAAAAAGACAGTAAAGAATACGATGGTCGCAGAGCGGCAAGTCGCCGTCGTTCGCCAGGAAGTTTTTCCCTCGCCGTCGCCGTTGTCTGATCAGGAAAAGCTTTTGTTCCGGTATCTGGCGCGCACGCCACGCGAAGAATTGGTGGGCCAGAGCCATCCTGACCCTCCGGCGGAACTACCTGACGGCAGCGGCTCGAAAGAATCTAACCCCAACAACCTGACACAAGTTCAGCAACGCAACAGCAATTCTCGATAGGAGATATTTCATGAAATCGCTTTGGAGAATTATCGTCATCCTTGGTCTCATCCCTGCGCTTTTCGCCCAGCAGGACGCCAAGACGTCCGCTGATCAGCCCGCAAAGAAAGACATTGTGGAGCGGGGAGCCAAACCATCGGACAGCTACTACAAACTCAGCTTCGTCATCTTTGAACTGGAAGACGGCAAGCGAGTCAACCAGCGCGAATACACCATGATTAGCCGCGTTGGCGGTAGCCCGCCTAGCAGCGTACGGTCATCGACTCGTGTGCCCATCTTTGTAGAAGAGAAGAAGCTGCAGTACGTAGACGCCGGCTTGGACCTCCGTTGTAACGTGGATGACGTTGTGGCCGGCAAAGTACCAGTGCAGTGCGATGTGAACATCAGTAACTTTGTTTTGCAAGAGCCGGCCGCGGAACCGCACAGCGCTGTGGGGCCGGTCCTTCGCACGATGAATGTGCGGACCTCGACCGTGCTTGTCCCCGGCAAACCTACCGTCATCAGCACCATCGACGACGTCAACAGTAAGAAGCGCGTGCAGATTGAAGTTACGGCCACCAAGATCGAATAGTTCAGATCACTGCTGTCCGGTTAAGCTACAAGGTGGCGGCTGTAAGTAGTAGCAAAGCAATAAGTTGAAGCCATTTCTGGCTTGCCGCGATTTGAATCCGGGAGAGCCGACAATGGCTCATGAATCAAGGCCGGACGGTTTTCTCGCAATTGGTCAGCTTTCTTCCTGACCGGGAGTTTCGTCGTTGCGTCGAGCGCTATCAGGGCGATCTGCGACTGCGCAACCTTAGCTGCTGGAACCAGTATCTGGCGATGGCCTTCGCCCAGTTGACCTATCGGGAGAGTCTGCGCGACATCGAGGCTTGCCTGCGGACGCTGGGCGGCAAGCTGTACCACATGGGGTTTCGCAGTCCTGTGGCACGCTCGACCCTGGCCGACGCGAACGAATCGCGTGACTGGCGGATCTTCGCCGACTTCGCGTACAGGCTGATCGCGACCGCGCGAGAGTTGTATGCTTGCGAGCCGATGGGCGTGGAACTGGCCCAGAGCCTGTATGCACTGGATTCGACCACCATTGATCTGTGCCTGGCGTTGTTTCCTTGGGCCCGGTTCCGGCAGCGCAAAGCTGCTGTCAAGATGCACACCTTGCTGGATCTGCGCGGCAACATTCCCACATTTATTCGCGTTACCGATGGCAAGGTGCATGATGTCAATCTACTCGACGAGATCGTACCGGAAGCTGGAGCCTTCTATGTCATGGATCGCGGCTACATCGATTTCCAGCGGTTGTTCGTGCTGACGCTCAGTTCGGCCTTCTTCGTGGTGCGTACCAAATCCAATGTGTTGCTCCAGCGGCGCTATTCTCATCCCGTGGACAAGAGCACGGGCGTGCGCTCCGACCAGACCGTGATTTTGTCATCTTTCGAGTCGGCCTCAGTCTATCCGGACCCGCTGCGAAGGGTGGACTACTTCGATGCCGAAACTGGCAAGCGGTTGAAGTTCCTGACTAACAACTTCACGCTCCCGGCGCTCACCATTGCCACAATCTACAAGCAGCGCTGGCAGGTGGAACTGTTTTTCAAGTGGATCAAACAGCATCTACGGATCAAGGCCTTCTACGGCACCAGCGAGAACGCGGTGAAAACGCAAATCTGGATTGCGGTGTCGGTTTATGTACTGGTGGCAATCGTGCGCAAGCGGCTGGGCGTTGAGGCCAGCCTATATCAGATTCTACAGATTCTCAGCCTCACACTTTTCGAGAAAACGCCCATTTTATGCGCCCTTCAGGCCATCGATCAGGACGCCAACTTCACCGCAAACGCCAACCAACTGATTCTCTTCGACTTTTAACCGGACAGCAGTG
>JANXPR010000406.1 GCA_025357215.1 Acidobacteriaceae bacterium
CTCGCATTCGCTCGGACTCACTCAAGATGACAGGGGTTTAGAGGTTCGTCGATTGTCAAGATTTTTAACGGATCAAGCCTACCGCTGATTTGCGCAGATGAACGCGGATACGAGGTTGGGCCACGAATCAACGCGAAACGACGAACCGGCGGCCGCGCAACGAATTCAACTTCCCTTCCTTAACTCTTCCAGCGAATACTTGGTTCCGCGCCAAGTGATGCCGCCGTTACGCAGCGCAACGAATGCCGACCGCCAAGTGGCCAGCACCAGGAGCAGCGCGCCGAACGGAAAAGTCGCGAAATAGATTGGCGAAATCAACGACACGCGCGCGGTCATGGCGTGCAGTGTGGCGATCATGGCCACGGCCACGGCAAAGCCGGCTTTGGTCCAGCCGGGAGCGATAAAGATCCCGAGGTAGGGAGCGATACACAAAATAAAGAGCGCCGCGGTGGCGCCCAGCACCAGGCTCATGCGGAAACGGAAAAACGCAAACAGGTTCTTTTCAAGGTTGCGGACTACGCCCATGGCGCCCACGGCCCAGCGCAGGCTGACCAGGTGCGGAGCATAGACAACGTCTTGCCGCAGGCCGGCTAGCTTGACGGCTTCTCCGAGTTGCATGTCATCGACGACGGCAAGGCGAAGTTGCTCGTATTTCCCTATGGCGTCATAGGCCGAGCGGCGGATCAAATTGAACGCGCCCACGCCGATGAAGTCCTTGGCTTCAGGAGCGCGGACTTTCCAGTGGCGGACGGCGAGATTCGCGGTAACCTGCGGGAACGACGTCATCATGCGCTCGCCCCAGGTTTCGGTGAGCGCCGTGGGGAAGACGACCAGATGGTCGAGGGCTTGCCCGCGAGTCCGCGACACTTCGGCGTAGTAGAGCGCGCGGCGGAGAGCGTCTGGACGGAAAACGCAGTCGGCGTCAGTAAACAAGATCCATTCGCTTTGCGCATTCGGTCCTAAAGCTCCGAACGGCGGTTCGCCGGGAATGCTGCGCTGTTGCGCACCCAGCCACATAGCGTGCGTTTTACCCAGCCAGCCCGGCGGCAGATCGCGAACGTGGAGCACACGCAACTTGCCGGACGACGCTGGCTCCGCGGCAAGACGATCCATGATGGCTCCGGTGGCGTCGGTGGAGCGATCGTCAACGGCGACGATTTGATAATCAGGGTAGTCGAGTTGCAGCAATGAGCGCAGCGCGCCCTCGACAGCAGTTTCTTCGTTGAGCGCGGGAGCGACGATGGTGAGCGAAGGAAACTTCGCGTCGGCGGGAGGCAGCCACTCGGCTTGAGTGATGTCAGCCATGCGATGGTGATTGAGCGCGGCCTGCACAACGGTGAACGTCCAGAGCAGTGCAACGGTACCTCCGGAAAGCCAGTAGAACCAGATCATGCCGCAGTGGCCTTGAGGCGCGGAGCAAACCGGGCTCCGTAAATCAAAATCAGGCCGGAGATGGCGGCGGCAAAGAAGGCCGTCCAGAAAGCAGTTTGCAACGATCCGGTTTTATCGGCGATGCGGCCCATCAAAGTCGGGGAAAAAGCGTCTCCCAGAAGATGGATGATAAAGACGTTTACCGCCAGCGCGGTGGAGCGGATGCTGGCGCTTACTGAATTAACAAGCGCGGCATTCGTCGGTCCAGTGCCAAGCAGGATGAAAAAGACCGCGGCAAAAATTGCTGGGAACATCAACTTGCCGGTGGCATAGATGGCGCCAAACATGAGCGGCACGGCGATGAGCATGGCGATCCCAGGGAACGTGTAATAAGCGCCGAAGTAGCGTTTGAGCAGGCGATCTCCGATCCATCCGCCGAGCAGCGTGGCCACAATGCCGTTGATCACCACGATGATGCTGAAGTCGATATTGGCGGTTTTCAGATCGAGTCCGCGCAGCCGCTGAAGGAACGTAGGAATCCACACCTGCATCCCGCCGACGGCGAAGGTATACATGGCCATGCCCAGAGTGGCGGTGATAAACGCTCCGTTGCGGAGAAGGCCACGGAGCAAAGTCCGTACGTCCACGGGCGAATGCTCTTCGTGCTGGCCGCGTTCAGGTTCGGGCAAGAGCCACAATAGAAGAACGAGAACTAAACCGGGCAATCCGGCGACCATGAACGGCGCTCGCCAGCTGTGGAAGTATTGCGCCAGATATCCGCCAACAAAATAACCAGCCGCACTGCCCACCGGCAGCCCAAGAAAGAAGATGGAAAGCATTCGTCCGCGGCGCTCTGGCGGGAAAGAATCGGCAATCAGCGTGGGAGCAATGGTGGCATAGCTGGCTTCGCCAATGCCGACAATCGCGTGGCGAAAGAGCAACTGGTTGTAGTCATGCACAAACCATGTAAAGAAAGTGAAGCCGCTCCATATAAAGATTCCGAACACGACCATGTTCTTGCGCGGGTAGCGGTCACCCAGCCAGCCAATCAGCGGCGCAGCAAACATGTAAGTAAAAAAGAAGGCGCTGGTGAGCAAGCCGATTTTGGCGTCGCTCACCATGAATTCCTTTTTCACTTCAGACTGAATGGCAAACAGAATATTACGGTCAATGTAATTAAGGATGTTCAGTCCAGTAAGGACGGCCAGCAGGCTGTAGGGATAAAGTTTGCGCGGCATGGGGGATGGGTCATTATATCCGGCGGGAACTTCGGTTAGACTAACATCCGTACTGCCAGCAAGCTAAGTGTCGGTAAAAAGGCGTCTATCCATCTTTAATTTCCGGAGCTACATGGCTGAGATCATTCTGGAAACTACTTCCCTGCGCCGAACCTTTGGCCCGCTCGTCGCCGTGGACGACCTGAACCTTACGGTGGAAAAGCAGCAGTTCTACGGCTTTCTGGGACCGAACGGCGCGGGAAAATCCACCACCATCAAGATGCTCACGGGGCTGTTGCGTCCGACGAGCGGATCGATCCGCATTTTAGGCGTTGATCTGGAGAAGAACAGCGTAGCGGTGAAGAGCCGCATCGGGGTAGTGCCCGAAGGGCTGGCGCTATTTGAGCGGCTGACGGGCGCGCAGCTGCTGAACTTCGTGGGGCGCATGTACGGACTGGACCGCGACACCGCGGCCACGCGCACAGCCGAACTGCTGGAATTCATGGACCTGAAAGATTCCGCCGACAAGATGGTGGCCGATTACTCGCACGGCATGAAGAAAAAGACCGCGCTGGCAGCGGCTGTGATCCACGGACCCGCAGTCCTTTTTCTGGACGAACCGTTTGAAGGCGTGGACGCCATTGCGGCCACAACCCTGAAGCGGCTGCTGCAAAGATTCATTTCGCACGGCGGCACGGTGTTTCTTACTTCGCACGTGCTGGAAGTTGTGGAGCGGCTGTGCACGCACATTGGGATCATCCGCCAGGGACGCCTGGTGGCGTCGGGATCTCTGGAAGAGCTGCGCACCGGAGTGAAGGTTGCTGGGCATGACGGCTCTCCACTAACGCTGGAAGAAATTTTCCTGCAAATTGTAGGAGGCCAGAAGCAGGATGCCGAGGTGATCTCCTGGCTCTAAGCAACTCCACCAATCATTTTGTGCTTTTTTTGGAGCTGCGCTGGCAGTTGTTCCGCAACTCCCTGTTGCGCCGCAATCGCCGCTCAGAACTGGGCCTGCAGTGGCTGGGTTACGTGTTCACCGGATTTTTTGTGGTTGCCACCAGCATCGGGTTTTTCGCCGCGACTTATAACCTGGTGCGGGAAGAGACGTTTATCCTGGCCTTGCTGTTGTGGGCGGTCTTTATTACATGGCAGTTCATGCCAGTATTGTTTTCCGGGTACTCACCGGGGCTGGACTTCAAGGAAGTTGCCCGCTATCCGCTTTCCTTCCGTCTGTACTTTTCACTCAACGCCGCTTACGGATTGTTTGATCCCTCTGCGATTACCGGTATCGTTTGGCTGGCCAGCATCTGGTTGGGAATTTTGTTGCAACGGCCCGAATGGGCCTTCTCCGCGGCGCTCGTCTTCCTTTTCTTTATAGCTTTCAACGTGATCGGCAACCGGATACTGGTGGGTCTGTTTGACCGTTTCCAAAGCACACGCCAGGGCCGCGAACGCGTAGCGGTGTTTTTGCTTCTGATGGCGCTGCTGCCGCAAATGCTGCAGTTCGTGGCCAATGGCTGGATCGACACGCGAAGTTTGCAGTCACACAAGTGGCAAGGCGTTCGCGAAGTGATGGTGACGGTGCTGAAAGTTTCGCCGCCCAATCTGCTGTCGCAGGCCATCACTAAAGATTGGGCCGGGAAGATTGTGCCGATTGCAATCCTGATGGGTTATTTTCTGGCAGCTCTGTTGATCCTGACGCGCAATCTGCGACGCGTCTATCAAGGTGAAGTCTACGCGGAAAGCTTCACTGTCCAACGAGAGCTGAGGATCAAACCCGGATGGAAATTCCCTTTCCTGGATGAATCGGTCAGCGCGATCGTGGAAAAAGAGGTGCGCTACATGCGGCAGAATTCCAGGCTGCTGGTGCAGTTGGTGTACCCGGTAATCGTCTTCGGGTTCGTGGCCGTAGGGTCAGCCAAACGCGTGCCAATTTTTTCGAACAGCGGAAATGTTCTGGCGTCATTCGCGGGACTGATGGCGCTTTCGGCTTCGAACCTTTCCTACAACACATTCGGCATGGACCGCGACGGTTTTGCGCGCTGGCTCCTGTCTCCAATGTCACTGCGCCAGGTGATGCTGGCCAAAAGCCTGGCCCAGGGACTCATCATGAGCGGGCTTTATCTGGTTGGCGCCGTGGCCATCACCACGCTCAAGCACATTCCACTCACGGCAGTGATTGGGACCACAGCGGGGTTCCTGTGCGTATTGATCGTCCAGATCGGCGCGGGCAACGTGATCAGCGTTTACTGGCCGAAAAAAGTTGAGCCGGCACAAATGAGTTCACGCATGACGTCACAGGCGGCGGGCCTGGCGTCCTTGATTGTGAACCTGCCGTTGGTGGCGCTGATCGGGC
This sequence comes from Acidobacteriaceae bacterium, assembly GCA_025357215.1. Taxonomy (GTDB): domain Bacteria; phylum Acidobacteriota; class Terriglobia; order Terriglobales; family Acidobacteriaceae; genus Angelobacter. The sequence goes on from JANXPR010000406.1 coordinate 4,945, forward strand.
TGGTGGTGCTGGCCACCTGGATGTGGCACCTGACGTGGCTGCCGCTGGTGGCTGGACTGGTAGGGTTTGCGGCGTCACTCAAACTTTTTTCCGTGCTGCTGAACTGGGCTGAGCGCTACGCGCTGGAACATCTGGAAGATATCGCGGGGAAGCTGACTTCGTAGGGATATCTACCACTGATTTTCACGGATGACACTGATCAGAAAAACGTAAACTTACTTCTTGCGTGGCCACTTTGCTTCCACCGTTGTCCCAATGCCGCCACGCGGACGGAACACGCCGCGCACCACGGCCCACTTTGGCTTGGCGGCGCGGACCACATCTTCCAGCACCTGGTTCACGATGTTTTCCTGAAAAATTCCCAGGTTGCGGTACTCCAACAAATATTCCTTCAGAGACTTCAATTCCAGACACAGCTTGGCGGGCATGTAGCGGATTTCCAGAACGCCGAAGTCCGGCAAGCTGGTCTTAGGGCAGACGGACGTAAATTCCGGAACGTCCACGATGATTTCATACGAAGGAAACTGGTTGGGCCAGGTATCAATCGCCGGGAAGCGATGGTCCAGGCCGGATTTAGCGTGATCGTCCGTGTAGCCGGTGCGCTGAGTCATTTCTTACATTGTAAACGGCGGGTGTGAACGGGCAACCCGGCTGGTGGGCGAGTCTTAAACTGACCTACCGCGGTGATGCAGGTTTCAAGCGAGTTGTTATACTTAAGTTTCCGCATATTCATGGCAAAACAAGAGTCCAATAACGGTACGGAACGCAGGCGCATACTGAGCATTGCCGGGATCGTGCTGGTGGCAGTGATCATTTTCTCCGGGTGGATGAGGTTCCGCAGCACGGTAGTTTCGGTGCGCGCGGAAAAAGCCATCCGCCAGGACATTGCCAACGTGATCTCCACCAACGGCAAGATTGAGCCAGTGCGCAATTTTGAAGCCCACGCTCCCGCGCCGGCCACCGTAAGAAAAGTGCTGGCCACCGAAGGCGACCACGTAAAGCAAGGACAACTGCTGCTGCAATTGGACGATGTGGACGCACGCGCCCAGGCCGCCCGGGCACTGGCCCTGTTGCGCGCCGCCGAGGCGGACTTGAACGCCGTTAATTCCGGCGGGACGAACGAAGAAGTGTTGACGCTGCGCGCCGATCTCAGCAAGGCCCAGGCGGAACGCGATGAAGCGCGACGCAACCAGGACGCGGTCCAGCGTCTGCAACAGAATGGAGCAGCGTCGGCGGCGGAAGTCAGGGCCGCGCAGGACCGCCTGAAGAAAGCCGAAACCGACGTTCAGTTGCTGCAATCCAAAATTTCCGCGCGCTACTCCTCGCCGGAGATCGCGAAAGTACAGGCCAACGCCGATCAGGCGAAGGCGGCGTACGCGGCGGCGCAGGAACTACTGCAAAGCTCAAACATCCGTGCGCCGTTTACCGGCGTGGTGTATCAGATCCCGGTCAAGCCCGGCTCTTACGTGAACAGCGGAGAGCTGCTGGTCCAGATGGCTAACCTGGAAAAAGTACAGGTACGGGCATTCGTTGACGAACCGGAAATCGGACGCCTGGAAAAAGGCCAAAAAGTTGAATTGCGTTGGGACGCCGTCCCCGGCCGCATTTGGCAAGGCGCGCTCACGCGCGTGCCAACCGTGGTGACCATGGCGGGAACACGGACGGTGGGCGAGATCACCTGCGAGATCGATAACTCCGACCGCAAGCTGCTGCCGAACGTGAACGTGAACGTAAATATTCTTACGGCGCGCCACGCAAATACGATCACCGTGTCGCGCGAATCCGTCCATGACCTGGACGGCAAACGCTACGTCTACCGCATTGTGGACGAAAAAATTCAAGCGCAGGAAGTAAAGACCGGAATCTCAAGCTTGACGCGCGTGGAGATCATCCAGGGACTTACCGAAGGCGCGCAGATTTCCCTGGGATCGACGAATTCGCAGCCGTTGCGAACTGGCATGGAAGTCAGGGTGGTTGAGCGTTGAAACATTTGAAAATCCTACTGCTTCCCCTGGCGCTGAGCGTGGCCTGCATGGCTGCGTCAGACGTGAACCCGGAAAGCCTGCTCAAGAACGGCAAAGTTGACGAAGTCCGCCGCGTGCTGGACGCTGCCCTGGAACAAAATCCCAACAACGCAGAAGCCTACAACCAGCTCTGCCGCGCGTATTTCCAACTGGAAGCCTGGGACACAGCGTTGAAAATGGCGGAAAAATCCGTATCGCTGGCGCCGGACAATTCCAACTACCATCTATGGGTAGGACGCGCCGCCGGCCGCAAAGCGGAAAACTCCAATCCTTTTACCGCCTACGGACTGGCCAGGAAAGTGCGCGCCGAGTTTGAACGCGCCGTGGCCCTGGACAGCAAGAACATAGCCGCGCGCGCTGATCTGGCGGAATATTACCTGGAAGCTCCCGGCTTTCTAGGCGGAGACAAAAATAAAGCCCGGCAACAGGCTGACGCGATTAGCGAAAGCGATCCGGCGCTGGCGGCGCACATCTACGCCCTGCTGGAAGAAAAACAAGGCAACAAACACGCGGAACAACAATTCAAGAAAGCCCTGGAGATCAGCGGCAACCAGGCGCGCTACTGGGTTGAGCTGGCGTATTTCTACAAACGCTCAGGCCGCATGGAAGACATGGAAGCAGCGATTGGCCAGGCATTGAGCGCTCCACGGGGCGGCAGCATTCCGGAATATGACGGCGCGTTTTTGTTCCTGCGCACCGGCCGGAACTTTGGCGGAGCCATTTCCATGTTGCGCCGTTACCTGGCCAGCGATGCCCAGGGAGAAGACGGCCCAGAATTCCGCGCCCACTACATGCTGGGCCAGTTGCTGGAAAAACAAGGGGACCGCAAAACCGCGGCTGAAGAATATCGCGCCGCCCTGGCGCTGGCCGCGCAGTACCATCCCGCGAAGGATGCACTGGCCCGTGTTTCCCGATAGAATCTCGTTTTCTCCGCTCTCTCATCTCCATGTTTGCAGGTGCAAAATGAATTTCGATACGAATTTCAAGATTCGTGTGAACGTAAAGATTCGTGCGAACTTAATAATTCGTGCGACCGCTCTGCTGGCCGGCTTTGTTTTTTTTCTGATGTGGC
>JANXPR010000225.1 GCA_025357215.1 Acidobacteriaceae bacterium
GAAGCTCCTCTGGTTCAAACGGAGAATCCGGCAAAAGGTGAATACGTTGGCCGGAAGAAAAGGTTGCAGAGAATAACCCAGGCCGCCCTCGGTCTTTAGACGGACCAACCCTCTGATTCGGTAGGAGCAGAAGATGACGAAATATCCCAGCGCCGTAGGCGCGACATGAGTTAGCCCAGCGCGGAAGCGCTGGGAAAGCAGAAATCCAATTCGAGCCCTGGAGGGGCGGCACCAGAAAACACTTCGCCGCACATGCGTGACTCCGTGGCCGCCATCTTTTCGTTAGAATCTCAAAAAGATTCCGTGTCATCAAATCTGAAGAGGTGAAAGCTCAACATGCCGCTGGTTCGAATCTCATTGCTCGAAGGCCAACCGAAACCGCAGCACCAGAAGATTGGCGACTGCGTCCACCGCGCCATGGTGGAAACCATCAACGTCCCGCCGCTGGACCGGTTTCAACTCATCACCGAACACAGTCAGGCGGATTTTGTTTTTGATCCTAACTATCTCAACATCGCGCGTACGCCGGGGCTGGTGATCATCCAGATCACATTAAACACGGGCCGCACCGTGGACATGAAAAAAGCGTTGTACAAACGGATCGCCGAACTCCTGGTGGCTGAAGCCGGAGTCCGCAAAGAAGACGTGATGATCAATCTGGTCGAGGTGCCGAAAGAAAACTGGTCATTCGGAAACGGCGAAGCCCAGTACGCGACATAAGTCCGATCCGCCTAGGTCAACACGCCGCCCGCCCTGATCAACGCCGCCAGGTTGTTAAAATCCGTGGCAAAGACGCGATCATGCTCAATCCTGGCGCTCACTTTGCGGATCGCTGCGTGCGCATGTTGCAATGGCGGGCTGGTTTTGAGTGGAGCCAGAAAATCAATCGCCTGGGCGGCGGCGCAAGCTTCAATCGCCAGCACGAACGTAGTATTGGCCACCACGCGCTTGAGTTTGTTCGCGGCCGCCATGCCCATGGAAACGTAATCTTCCTTGTTGCCGGACGTGGTGATGGAATCCGCCGACGCCGGATGCGCCAGAACTTTGTTTTCGCTGGCCAGGGCCGCTGCCGTGACCTGCGGCATCATGAATCCGGAGTTGATGCCGGCATCAGGCGCAAGAAATGGCGGCAAACCTTCATTGAGTGCCGGATTCACCAGCCGCTCAATGCGACGCTCAGAGATGCCGCCCAGCGCGGTAAGCGCGATGGCCATGTAGTCCAGGGCGAAGGCCAGGGGCTGGCCGTGGAAGTTGCCGCCAGAAATCACGTCGCCTTCGTCGGTATCCTTATTAAGGACAAAGACCAGAGGGTTGTCGACGGCCGAGTTCATTTCCACTTCAAACGTCTTGCGGCAAAACTCGAGCGTGTCGCGGATGGCGCCGTGGACTTGCGGAATGCAGCGCAACGTGTAGGCGTCCTGTACGCGTCCGCAATCTTTGTGCGAATCGCGAATCTGGCTACCCGCAATCAGGCGCCGCATGTTGGCCGCAACTTTCATCTGCCCGGCATGAGGACGCGCGGCGTGAATACGCTCGTCAAAAGCCACGTCCGTTCCGTGAAGGGCGTCCAAGGTCATGGCGCCGAGAACATCAGCGCTAGCAATCAGAGTTTCCGCTGTCAGCAACGATAAACATCCCACGGCCAGCATGGCTTGCGTGCCGTTGATCAGCGAGATGGCTTCCTTGGCTTCCGGGACGAGCGGCTTTATCTGGGCACGCTTCAGCGCGTCCGCGGCGGACAAGCGGCCGTTTTCAAACCAAGCCTCGCCTTCGCCCATCATGCCCAACGCCAGGTGAGCGAGCGGGGCCAGGTCTCCGCTGGCGCCTACACTGCCTTGCGACGGCACCACGGGATGCACTCCGCGGTTCAGCATTTCGCAGAGCAGATCGATAACTTCCGGACGCACGCCAGAAAATCCCTTGGCCAGCGAGTTGGCGCGTAACAGCATCATGGCGCGCGTCTCTTCCTGGCTGAGCGGCTCGCCCACGCCGGCCGAATGTGAGCGGATCAAATTCACTTGAAGCTGGCGGTTCTGTTCCGGAGGGATGTGCACGTCACTCAGTTTGCCCACGCCGGTGTTGATGGCATAGGCCACGCGGTTTTCGCGGATAAGTTTTTCCACCACGCCGCGCGCGGCAATGACTTTTTCCCGCGCTTCCGCCTCCAGCAATACCGGACGGCGCTCATAGACCACTTCACGCAAGTCGTCAAACGAAAGGGTGTTGCCGTTGAGTCGAATAGGATTCATGAATTCGCGATCCGCCGCTTGCCGCCAAAAGCTTTCATATATTTTTCCGGCAGCGAGCAGCGTTGAAATTTGTCGTCCACGATAATGTGCGTGGTTTCTCCGGTAGCCAGCAACGTGCCGTCACTGGCCCGCGCGACTTCGTACAGGAAATGCAGCAGCGAATGCCGCGCATTGCCCAGCCGCGTACGCACCACGATCTCATCATCATATAAGGCCGGAGACTTGTAGCGCACCCGCAGGTCCACCACCGGGATGTGACAGTTGTCCTGCTGTTCCATGGTCTTGTACTCAAAGCCCAGCTGGCGCAACAGTTCCACGCGGCCCACTTCAAACCAAATGACAAAGTTCGAATGATAGACAACGCCCATCTTGTCGGTCTCGGCATAGCGGACGCGCAATTTGGTTTCGCCGGAGATCTCTTTTGGCTCATCGGCCATTTTCGGGTCGTCGGCGCTCATTTGCTTTTCCAGACTGGTTTTCGCTTTTCCAGGAATGCCGTAATTCCTTCTTTGAAGTCCGGCGTCTGGCGGACGGCAGCGTTCTCCGCGATGGCCCATTCGAGTTGCTGATCGAGCTGAGCTTTGGTGTAGCGGCTGAGCAGAGCTTTCGTCGTCTTGAGCGAATGCGGACTGTTGAGCATCAGTTCAGCAGCCAAAGCGTGCGTTCGAGACATCAGCTGGTCCGCCGGGACGATCTCCGTAACCAGGCCGAACCGATAGGCTTCGTCCGCGCCAAAGACTCGTCCGGTGAGCAGCAGATCGCGCGCGCACTTTTCGCCGACAATCGCCACCAGATAACTCGAAACGATTCCAGCCACAAATCCGATGCGGACTTCCGTATAGCCGAACTTGGCTTCCGGGACGGCCAGTGTGAAATCGCACAGCGTGGCCAGTCCCGTTCCGCCGGCAATGGCTGGACCATTTACTGCCGCAATCGTCGGCAT
>JANXPR010000440.1 GCA_025357215.1 Acidobacteriaceae bacterium
GTGCAGGTGGACTACGTTGCGAACCTGCGGTTTGTCAGCTTCTGAGCCGTGCAGAGTAAAGTCCACGGGCAGCGGATGCGTCGTGGGCAACGCGTCATTGTGATACTTGATTTTTACGGGAACGCCACGACGAACTTCCATGGTCGGTCCGGGCCAGATGCCGTTGTACCCCCAGATAGGAGTGGCTGGCAGATCGCGGTGCACTTTATGCAAGGCAGGCAGCATGCGAATGTGAGTAACGCCGGTTGGCGAAGGCTGAATCACCGGCATGATGGGAAGCTGGTCAACAAACTGCGCCAGACCGTTGGTGGCAGCGGTGGTCAGCTGTCCTAGCGGATGGGAAACGTGTCCGTGGAAGGTCATTCCGCCGGGCGTGTGGACTCGGGTGTTGACTGTCTGGGATGATGCGACTTTGGGCAATACCAATCCTGCCCCCGCCATCGCCCCAAGTTTGAGGATATCGCGTCGACTCTTTTTCATGTGTGGTAGAGATCTCCTGAAGAGATAGAGACACTTCAGGCGTGACAAGGCATAGCCGGTGAGTCCGGTAAAGATGGGATTCCGTCGTCTGCTCTATCGCGCTTGAGGTCGCTCTAGTTTGTCCGCGGCCCGTGTGGTTCCGGAAGAGGCCGTAAACGTGAGTACAAAGTAGCGGAGAAAATAGAGCTTCGGCTACAAAATTAGAAAATTTAATGTCTCGCGCCACGCTTGGCAACGCCGGATTTTTCAAACCCCTGCAAAGAACCCACGCAACCTGCGGAATAGTAAGTGCAACCGCTTCTACCTCTGCGGTTGTTAAGAATTGAATATGCGCTGCGGTTAGTGCCAACCTTCTCAATTATGAGTTTTCTTAACATTTGCAGACTTGGAAGCGGCATTTTTGGCTCCAGGACACGACCGCGCGGTCCCTGCCATGCCGTCATGGCAAGGATGTTATTTAAGTCTAGTATTTTCATAACCATAGATCCTTTGAGCGAGAATAATCTCCGCGGCGCCCGCAACGATTTTGTAAAAATCGTCACTATTCGGCAGGAAAAGGAAAGTCGACTAGAACGATGGAGAATATGTTGACGGAAAGATCGAACAAGTTGCCCCGCAAGCCGCCCGCGCCTGGAACGTTCCTGGATTTGGACCCAAATACCAAGACTCAGGTGGGAGCGCCAGGACGATCTAATTCTGAGATCATCGCGGTCGCCGTGGAGTTCGTGTTCTCGCAACAGCAGAAAGACGGCCGATGGAGCGAGCTCAGCACAAGCGCAGGCACTCCCGATCAATGGGTCACAGCTTACATCCTTGGACGTTTAGGCGACCTTCCCGCTAACCACTTCAGTCCGGCACAACACGACCAAATCGAAAAAGCTTTGGAATGGCTGATACAAGCCGGTACCCCGCAAGGCGCATGGGGATGCATGAGCAACACGATCCCCGATGCGGACGCCACGGCGTGGGCCATGATCGCCTTGCGCAGCCATGAAAGAGTTGTCCCGGAATCGGCCACCCGCTGGCTGTTGCAGTGTCGCAGACCAGACGGAGGTTTCGCGCCTCATCCTGAAGCTTGCCGGGCAGCATGCTGCCAGGCCAGCATTCCCGGCATAACCGCCGTCGCGGCAAAGGCCTTGGGCGTACTGGATTCCGGAACTGAAGGACATTTGGAATCATGGCTCCGTCTGGCGCCGGGTTCTGATCCCGCAACTCTGGCTGCAAGTTTTTATGTTTGCTCTGAAGTTCTGGATTGTGATGCCGCTCTGGCTCCTTGGTCCTTGTTGAACCGAGTGTGTTATCTCACCGTACTGAGCACGCCGTCGCATCCGTTTGAAATTGCCTTGTTGCTTCGCAGTCTGCTGCAAATGAGGATGCGGACATCCTGGGCGGTTGCGGAAAAATTGCGAGCCTTGCAGAAATCGGATGGCTCCTGGGACGGCAGTCCTATTTTGGGACCAGCGTTTCCCGTCGCCGCCACCAATCCAGGAGAAGGCCAAAGCGCCATGGATCGCAGCGGACTCCTGGCTACAGCAACGGCGGTATCGGCCCTGTGGATGGCCGAGTCCCGCCCAAGACTTTCTTTCGGATCAGATCTCCCGCGACCACGGAGGTTGCCCGAGCGCTGATTTTTTGAAGAGAACGAAGGTGGTTTGAAAGCCACTCTGGCCAAAACGAAGAATACCGGGCCGGGACAGCGCAGTGTCTCGTGTCAAGGGAGTATTTCCGTTTTCGCCAGAGAAGAGGGCCCAGAGAAGAAGCACGCGGATTGTGAATTATACTGGTCGCACAAAAAACCAGTGGAATTCTTCTCATTTGACGCGGATTACCTTCGTCGGCTCCAGGCCCAAGACCCGGCCACAGAGACGCATTTTGTGGCGTATTTTACTGAGCGGCTTTTGCGGCCAAAGTTTTTTGCCCGCATGGTTTCACGGGACCAGGTGCAGGACCTGGTGAACGAAACTCTTTTCCGTGCCTTAGTGGCGGTGCGCGCGGGAAATGTGGTCCATCCGGAAAGACTGGGTGCTTTCGTCAGCCGGGTGGGAGACAACGTTCACAGTGAGTATGTGCGCGATGAGATTCGCCATCGCCATGAAGACCTGGAGGGAATCGAGGTCCCCGGGCCGGATGAGGTCTTTAAGCAGAAAGAGCTAAAGAAAGCCATGCGGGAAGTCATCCGCAAACTTGGGCCCAGGGACAGGAAGATACTGAAGGCCATCTTCCTACATGAGATGGATAAAGACGAGATTTGCCTGAAGTTCGGTGTGGACCGGGTACATTTACGCTTGATTGTGCACCGTGCGTTGAAAAAAGCACTCAAGCTCTGGAAAGGCCGCAACGAACCGCCGGGAACGAGCGGCAAGAACGAATAGTAAAGAGTGAGGAATTTGTATGGAAACCTTTGCCATGGACCACAACCGAGCCGTTAACAGTCAGGCCTGCGTTCGCTACTTGATGCGGGAAATGAGCCCCACCGAGAGTAGCTCATTCGAAGAACACTACATCGGCTGCGCGGAATGCTCTGATGAAGTCCGCTACGGGTTTGACGCCGTGGAAGCCATGCGCCAGGTTTTAGCCGAGGATCCGGAAAAAGAGCCTGGGTTTCTAGCAAGGTTCAAATACGCCTTGCGGCAACCGGCGTTGGGGATCAGCCTGGCTGCTGTTGTCCTGGCCGGGGTAGCCGTGAACCGCCAAAGCGTGATTCACGATATCACCCAGGCTGCTATCGTTGGCACGCCCACCTTGCGGCCCGCGGCGAAAGGGTCTGATCAAAACGTCGTGATCATGCCCCGCAAGGGAATATTTACACTGAATTTTCTGATTGATGCCAACCCCAGTGAATATGCTTCTTATGAAGCAAGCCTGGCGGCTGACGAGCAAGACCGCAACAAAGGGAATTCCTTCCAAAAATCGTTCCCAATATCAGACGCTGAGGCCGTGAATACAGTCGGCATTCGCCTCTATTCCGGCGATGTGGCTCCAGGCAGCTATGCGTTGACTACATTCGGCATCAAGAAGGACGGCTCTAGGAAGCTGGTTTCTACTTTTTACTTGACCTTGCAGTCAGGTAGCTAGTTCGTAGTATAGGTACAACGAAGCAAACATGAAATAGTCTAGGCTTGCTTTGTAGAAATTTGCTGTAACTAATGTTGTCTATGGTAAGTTGTAACTACGCCGGGCCCAGGCCCTGCACCCCCTCCAGAACAATCTGAAGGTTCTTCGCCGTTCGGCCCAGGTAGCCGTTTTGGCGAAGGCCGGGTCTACCGCCAGCGTATCAAGAGCTGTTCCCCCATGGTTTCTCACAGTGCTTAAAATTCCCCGGAGAAGGAGTTTTTACATTGCGCCATTCACAATTCAGATACCTAGCCTCGGCCTATGGGCTGTCGGGACAGTATGACCGCCCCACCAAACACAGTATTCCCATGCAAGCATCCACGGCCCTGCACCCAGGCGGCGGCCGGGGTTCAGACAGGGTCAGCAACTTCAAATCCGAGGGGTTTCTATCTTTTGACGAAGCTTACGTCGAAGTCGGCGGCAGCTACGACGAAGAAAATGACAAACACGCCATCTACGCCTCAGCCGTTGTCGAAGGACTCAATGTGGGTGACGTGCTCACCGCGGACCGCGTCGTCGCCCGCATGTATCTCTATGCTCCCGGCGAAAACAACGACTCGAGCGAACACACTTGGGACATTACCGGCAGCCACTATGACAATCTATGCATTGCCGGGCATAAAGTCGAAGTGAAACTCGCAACCCTCGTTTTCCACGAGCACGACACGTACACTAAGGTAGCCGAATCGCACCACAAGGCCAAGTCCGATGATTGGCTGCTGGGCAGCAAGCTGGGCGGACTGAAGGCGAGCGAACTCAAGGACCTGGAAAATGAGTACAGCGCTTTGCGCGGCATGTCTAAAATGGTTGCCGAATGGAAAAAGACAAACGGACGTCCCAAAGACCGGGGGAGTTACTTCTTCTCCCCAGTCAACAATCTCGACATGGAGAAGCAGACCGGCAAGACCGAACTGGAACAGTATGGCTCCATCATCTGTATTCCCAAGTTCGGGGTAATTCGCCTCGCCGAACTGGTCATCCATCCACACACGCGCCATCTCAACATGGTCCATGTGCAGATGTGTTCGAGCGGCAGTGGTGGCGGAGGCGGAGTCGGGACATCCACCGGTGGTTCAAGACCTCCCACGGGTCCTTAATAACCTCTTGCTTTCTTCTTGGATTCTGGGCGTTAGCGGCCGGTTGCGGCCAGAAGAAGCCGGCCGCCGTTCCTCGTGACTGGCAAAATTTGTACCAGGAAGCGAGGCTTAAAAAAGACATCCACGATAAGTCAGCGCGCGATCTGGCAGAGCGCGGTCTCAAGGAAACCGCGTTCGACGCGGTCTTAAACTACCGGTTTGCCATTCTTGTTGCAGAATACGAAGCCTGCGGTGAAAACCCGGAGCGCAGCCGGAAACTGCTCGACCAGCGCCCTCCAGCCACCCCTGACCACGACGCCCTTGAAGCCGAAAGAGATTTCGCCCGGGCCTTGCTCGATCGGTGCCAGAAACGCATCAGCGAGGCGAGTGCCGATCTCGCAGCCGCGGAAAAGCTGGCGGAAATCAGCAAGCCGGAGTTGCTGGCCAAGATCCAATATGTGCGTGGCTCGATGGCCCAGGCCAGACACGACCTGAGACAGGAAGAACAATACTACAAAGATGCTGCTCGACTTGCTCAAAAATACCCTCATCCCATGGGAACGGCGGCGTTCACCAGCCTTGGCTTGCTGTACTACGACCTCCACCGGTTTTCTGATGCAATCGAAATGTACCAAAAGGGGCTGGAGTCCGCGCGGCAATGGCATGACCGTGGCAACGAAGAACGGGCCCTGGGCAATCTTGGGTGGACTTATTGGAATCTTGGAGACTGGTCCCAATCCCAAGAGTATTCCAGGCCGGCCTCGGAAATCGCCAGGGAATTGGGCGAAGACGACAACGAACTAAACTGGCTCTTGACTCTCGGCGGCGCTTATGCGGCCGATCCGCGCGAGCTTTATGACGAAGCAGAAACGGCTTTTCGCAGAGGACTTGAACTCTCAAAAAAACTAGGCGACAACTACCATTTGGCCAGCTACCTGGAAGACCTGGCTCAGGTGTCGATCCGGCGCGGCGATATTGCAACGGCCAAGGACTATGTTCGGCAAGTTGAAACTCTCAACCGCAGTGAAGTCGATGTCTTATACCAGCTTTTGTTGAAACAAGCGGAGATTGCGCTGGCGGAACACAATTACCCGGAGGCCAAAAGGCGGTCCGAGCAAGGCCTCCAACTCGGCCGTGCCGTTCCTCTCAAGGAGTTTCAACGATTTCAGACCGACCTGGCGCTTGCGTATGCAGGCCTGAAAGATGACCGGATGGCGGACCTCTGGTTCCGCAAATCCCTCAAGACAGTTGAATTGGCGTGCGCCGATGTCAAGGAAGACGCTTTCAAGATCACTTGTCTTGGCTTTGATAATTACTATTCGCGCTATGTCGGCTATTTGGGCGAAAGAAACAGGTCCCGGGAAGCCATTGCCGTAGCGGAACTTGGGCGCTCAAGAATCATCGGAGATGGCGCCGAAACCATCACCCCAGAAAAGGCCGCAGCCAACATTCAGCGAGTGCAGGCAAAACTACGTGACGGCAAGCAGGTCGTGCTGGCCTATTTCCTCTGGGAAGACAAGTCCTATCTGTGGGTAGTCACTCATTCCACAATCACCCCTTTCATCGTGCCTCCGATCAAAACTCTCTACGGCGATTTGTACAACTACAGCCAGAAAATTGAAGCGCTCCAGGGCATGGACGGTGCGCCAGTTGCTACTCGCCTCTATGAAGAACTGGTTCGTCCCGCGGAAAAACTCATCCCAACCGGAGCACAAGTCACGATTGTTCCTAATCGCAACCTCTACCATTTGAATTTTGAGACGCTGGTCGTCCCCGGTCCTTCGCCGCACTACTGGATTGAAGATGTTGAGTTACAAGTGGCCAGTTCCTTTTCCATCCTGGCCTCACCACCGCGGTCGCGCACGACCTCCCGACAAATGTTGCTGATCGGCGACCCCCGCCAGGCTCCTGGAGCGCCACCGCGACTAGCTCATGCAGCCGAGGAAACACAAAGAGTGGCCGCCCATTTTCCTGCGAACCAAGTCAGGGTGATAGCTAGCGAGCAGGCAACGCCCGACTCTTACCGTGGACAACATCCAGAACAATTTCGCTATATACATTTCGCGGCCCACGGGATCGCCGACCAGCGCAGTCCGCTGGACTCATACATCGCTCTGTCACCGGACACCGACGGAAACTCGAAACTCTCTGCGCGGTCCATCATGAACAGTAAGATCCAGGCTGACCTGGTCACTATCTCCTCCTGCAAAGGCGGCGGTACACGGACCTTTGCAACAGAAGGGCTGATCGGCCTGAGCTGGGCGTTTATGCATGCTGGCGCCCATCAGGTGGTGGCCGGGCTCTGGGATATGGATGACGCTTCGAGTCCGCGGCTCATGGATGATTTCTACGCTGGGATAAATTCCGGCAAGACCGCGTCTCAATCACTACGCGACGCAAAACTAAAAATGCTCCACAGTGCAGGCAATAGCCGGCTGCCATATTTCTGGGGCACGTTGCAGCTTTACCTTGGACCTTAAGCAAAGCGCGGCCGCGACTTTTATTGACGCGGAGCGGTGCGTTTCTCAAGAGCAAAACCTTTTTCGGCGATTCCAGGTAACGTCACCGGCAACTTACCACGCGGCTGGATTTCCCCAAACAGCGCTTTGATCGCACTCGTCTCTCCGCTGGACACGCTGGAAAAAGTGCATAGCAGAGTCTGCACGTTGAGACCTTGCGCTACGTACGGATTTCCCATGGCCACCACGGCAGTCTTAGCGCCCGCTGCATCCAGAACTTGCCGCAACAGATCGCCGGCGGCTTGCTCCAGTCCGACACTGTTAACGAGTTCGCCATTGACCATCACTTGCTTACCGGCAACCGGCGAGGTGTAAATTGCTACCACGACTTTGCCTGCGTCCTTTACGGCTTGCAGAACTTGCGGTGCGAGCGGACCAGCGAGGTTGTTGTCGATGTAAAACACGCTGGCATCAGCCCGACGCGCTTTCAGCGCATTTTCAAAACCGCGTCCGATGGAGCCGCGCGCCGAGTCCGCAATGATGATGGCTACCACTTGCGTGCTCTGCGTTACTGCCGCGTGGTAAATCTCGCCTTCGGTTGGCGGCGCTTGCTGGCGTCCCAGCGGAATGACTTGCCCGTTGTCGCGGACCAGAGTTATGGCGTCGTCCGTAACCTGCTGCGCGAACTGCATGTCTTCCTGACGGCTCACCAGATAAGGAACTTGTTGCGGATCGACAAGCTTTGCCCTATTCAATCCTACAGACGCCTTGGCATTGAGAATCCTTAACACAGATTCGTCTATGCGCGCTTCGCTGATCTCGCCCTTACGTACGGCACTCACGACGCCTTGAAAAGCGCCGTCCAGATCGGTGGGCAGCAGCAGTACATCGTTGCCCGCTTTGATGGCGTCCACCGCGGCTCGGCCCGCGGGATTGCCCTGGCCCGGAGGATACAAGCTGGTCAGCCCGCGCATTTCCAGAGCGTCAGTTACCACCAACTCTTTGAATCCCATCTGTTTGCGCAACACACCTTGAATTACGTTAGAAGAAATCGTGGCTACTTTGTTGGGGTCGGGCTCAAGCGCTGGAACAGTAACGTGCGCCACCATCACCGAATCGACACCGGCAGCAATGGCCTTCTTGAAAGGCGGAAACTCCACGCTCGCCAAATGCGCCGCGTCACTCGGCACCAGCGCAACACCCAGGTGTGAGTCGGTGGCGGTATCGCCGTGTCCGGGAAAATGCTTGGCTGAAGTCAGCATTCCGTGAGCGCGTGCGCCGCGAATGTACGCCGCAACCATGTCGCCCACGGCCGCAGGATCTTCACCAAACGAACGTGTATTAATGATGGGGTTCGCTGGATTGCTGTTTACATCCGCGACAGGAAAAAAATTCCAGTGGATACCAACCGCACGTGATTCGTCGGCAACGATGGCCCCGAACTTTTCAACGTACTCGGGTTTACCCGCGGCGCCGAAAGCCATGGCTTCAGGAAATGCCGGGACTGACGTCATACGCTGTGCCAGGCCGCGCTCAAAATCAACGCCAATCAGCAACGGAATTTTCGATTCCCGCTGCAACTGGTTGGTCATGGCTGCGGCTTCCAGCGGAGGACTCTTCAGCAGCGCGGCTCCGTCCACATGCACCGTGAGCACGACTGAGCCTATGTGGTACTTTTGCAACTGATCGCGAAATTGTTTGTAACCGTCGCTCTCAAAATTCTCAAAATCCATGAAGTAGCGGACGCTGAGCATCTGGCCAACTTTTTCCGGAAGAGTCATCTTTCTGAGAGTCTGCTGCGCCCAGCGGCGTCCTTCTTTGTCCAAATGGACTGGACCTGGTTTCGTATAGTGCTCCGCGACAGATAGGCCGCAAGAAAACGACAACAGAAAGACGGACAAGCTCACGAGAAATCCCAGGCGTCTGGTCATGAAGGCAAAGATAGCAGAAGCACCGCGGCCTGGGCACGCGACGCTCCTTTTGTGGCAATAACTTATCTGGCCAAAGCGGCTTCGGCTGGCTGCCCGGCGTGGGCCCGCTCATAGCCGACGGCCGCAAAATAAATCGCGCGGTCAAAAAACTGGTCCAGAAGCTGAAGCATTTCCAGCTCGCCAGAAAGCCCCACCAGATCCTCTGACACTGGACCATGCCGTAGAAAGTCCCACATGTTTTCTTTCGTTAGAACAATCGTCCAGTTCAGTTGGCTCAGCGGTACGCCTTGCAGAGCACGTTGAGCGCCGATTTGGGTGTAACGCTGCTGAATATCGCTCTCACTGCGGGTGGAAAGCCATTCACCAAGATGACTGTAGATCTCGCCGACTTTGTTCTTCAGATCTTCCACCGGCACCTTGCGATATTCCGGCAACCTGGGACTATCGTACACTTTGGCGACCAGGCTGGTGGCCAGCGCGTCCGCGTGAGTTTCAATTAGTCGGACAAGTTTATAGGTGAGAATCATGGCGTGTTACCCTCCCGCATTTTCCGTAAGCAGGATTGTGGTCCACTTTGGCACACCATGAATGTGACGGATATCACCCGTGTAAAAAGAAACTAGCCGCTGGAGCAGATGGGAAGCCTGTCGAACTCGCCCAAGATAACGAAAGCGGCGGAAATCAGACGTCCGTGCGAAACCAGAAATTGCGGAAATATTTCGGCAAATAATTTCGCCAAATAAAAGACCGACCGCGGACGCAACGTGGAAATTTATTATCCGCTACTTCGCGGCACCCCGGATTTTATGCCCGACGCAGTTCGCTTGACTTGATGGCTGGCTTCCCATTCTTCCGCTGCAAGCGGACCAGTTCCAGCATGGCTGCGCAGCAGGCGTCTTCCTTGCTTGACGCCTCTTCATGGGCGATCACTTCCGTTGAACCATCAACGCGCACGACAAAATGCCATAAAGAACCCGGTTTAGCGGCTCCAGGATTAATACTTGCATGATAAGGATGGCGGACAATCTTCATTGCTAGGTGTCTCCTGGGGGGAATCAAAAGAAAACAGCACAGTACTTCAACCTAGCTGATTCTAGCCGTAACCTGGGAAACCGGAGCCGTCGCAATGTTAAAAACAGGTTAAATATCGCCTCGTTTTGAACGATAAAACCACCTGTATCCCATTAACGGCAAACACTTTATCCGGATTTCAACAGCTTCATACCGGATATGTTAAAACCGCCGTTGGAGTCTCCTTTCGGACCCGATTTTCCGGATCGCGAATCGACGCCACCCCGCCCCAGTGAGCCCTATAAAAAATACCGCG
>JANXPR010000464.1 GCA_025357215.1 Acidobacteriaceae bacterium
ACTGAAGATCATGCTGATTAACCCTCCTAACTGCGGCAGAAGCATCCCCGAGGAGCAGTACGGCATTACATCACTCAAACAGATATTCAAGGGGGAACCTTTCAATGGCGGCCGAGTATTCCTGAATCGCGCTGATGTTGAATCCTATAAAACAAGGGCACCCGGACGTCCGAAACATGAGCGCAAAAATAGACGAAGTCAAAAAACTGATTGATGGTTTGAGCGAAGCGGCACAACGCGTCGTTTACAGTTATTTAGCCACGAAGGCGGGTCAACACCCTCTTGAGGCCAAGTGGGGCGTAAACGCCGATGTCATTCTCGGAGCAATCAACAGGGCACCTGACATCACTCAGCGCGGGATACGCGGAGTAATCGCGGAAGCACTATTCGAAAGTGAGGTTTTGCCTTCCCTCAGCAGTTGGGAAAGCCTCAAGCTTGAAAGCGAGTTTCCGTATGACTTCAAGCTGAAGGAGCGAGGAGGAGAAAGGACCGTTACCATACAGGTGAAGCTCCAACGAAGCGAAAGAGGCGCACCCAAAAGAGGCTCCGGCCTGCTGCCAGCGGAAGCATTCATAGTTGAAGTGCAAAAGACACGTAGCGGCGTCAAGACAGTCAAAGCTGGCGAGCAGCAACACACAGAGGTCGAACAAACAGAGATACCGACAAGGCCATATGGCTTTGGTGATTTCGACATATTAGCAGTCAACATGCACCCATCAACCGGAGACTGGTCTCGATTCATGTACACGCCTGATCGTTGGCTGATTCCAAGAGCTAATGATCCACACTTGATCGACATCATGCAACCAGTCAGTGAAAAACGCAGCGATGCTTGGACAGACAGTCTTGAAGAGTGCATCGCGTGGCTGAAGAGCGGCGAGAAGCGAGTGGTTTTCGATCTAGCCGCGGCCCGTGCTAAGCGAGAAGCTCAGCTTTTGGAAAAGAAAGCACCAATAGACACACAGAGCTAGCTTTTTGACTCTTTTGACGCGCGTCTCGGAAACGTGACCGGTTATTTTCGCTCGCCCTGGCGCGACTTGGCCGGGTTTCCTTCTTCTAAGCCTCACGGAGCGTCGGCAAAATCTTCCAATCGTTCATGGCAATAGTCAGACACCGGATGATCCTTCTTCGCGCGTGGCATGGCGAACAAAATACGGTAAAATAAAAAGCTACTAGCGGCTAGGCTCTAGCTTCTGGGAAACCACGACCACTCAGGTGGTCCGGCGAGTCAGGTCTTTGAAAACCAAGCACCCAAGATCAAGCAGCCCAGCAATCGGCACCTAGCAATCAGCCAAACTGCAACTTTTGCGACCTCTCAGCCTTGGGGCCTGAGCTTGGGCCGTCCAAGCTCGGTGCTTGGGCCGTGCAAGCTCCGTCCAAGGGCCGTCCAAGCTCCGATTTCAAGAAGTCCTTTGTTTGCAACACCAGAGAAAAAATGACGGGGTGGCGTAGGAAGAATCGGGTGATCAGGTGATCTGGTGATCGGAAAACCAAAACCTTTTAACCGCAGAGGACGCAGAGGTCGCAGAGGATCGGAAAGGCAAGACTCACCACTGATGACACAGATCGGAATTAGGAAGCTTGAAGTGCTACGTCACACCCGCATCTTCACCTCGACCTGGTCTTTCACAATGCGCACTTCATAGCTGGGAACTGGCGTGCAGGTTGGACCTTCGCGGACGGCGCCATCGGCCAGCGCGAAGCGTGAGCCGTGCCAAGGACAGCGGACGCAGTCACCTTCGACCTTACCTTCATTGAGTGGCGCGCCGTAGTGCGAGCAGACGGCACCGATGGCGAAGATGGTTCCCGTACCAGAAGCAGAGCCTGCGCCGGCAGCGGAAGAAGTTTTTACCAGCAACACTGGCTGGCCGTCCACGTCGACGCGCGTCATCTGTCCTTCAACCAACTTGGCCGCCGCGATGGCCGGACGAAAATCCGCGGGGCCGTGCGCGTAAGCGTTGCGGTTGATCATCACGCCCATGCGGTAGACCAGCGCTCCGCCAAGAGTTGCGCCGAAGGTCATCAATCCGTAGGCGACCAGAGACACGATGCAGATTGTCCAGCTCAACTGCCATTGCGATTGCCAGCGCATGAAGAGCGACACGGCGAAAATGACGGTGGCAGCTACGTTCAGGATGGCGTGCACCGCGCCGACGGATTTTTCCGGAGGATCAACATCCATCCAGTCCATGAGTCCGGCAACGGCTGCACCTAACGCCCCGAGAATACCCACAGCGGTGGTGACGCTGGCGGCCAAGCCGAAGGAAGGAACGTTGAAGAGAAGACCGGCCAGATCGAAGATTACGGTGAACGTCCAGGCTCCGACGGGAATATCCTTAAGCACTGGATGCAGGGGATGGCCGATCCAGGTACCGTTCAAAAACAATTTGAGCGGACGCAGGATGCCGGACTGAAACATGCGGTTGAGCAGACCGTCCAGGGGCGCGCTGATTTTCTTGACGAGGGACGAACTGACAATGCTGCTTTCAATTTTTTCTGACAGATCGCGCTTCATGCGGCGAGTTCTCCTTACGATGCCATCTCCGGAAGCACGCGAATTATATCGGGTTACGAGAGGGTTGTCTTGCGGGCGCGATGGGAGGAAACAAACTCACCACGGATTAACACGGATGACACTGATCGGGAAAGCAGAAGCGGAGACATGGAACAAGCAAAAGCAGATTCCTCGCCTTCGCCTAGCGAAGGGTCGGAATGACAAATCTTGATCGGGATGGAGGAGAAGGGCCGAGCGCTAATCGTCGGATCAATAAGAACGCTACGTGCCGGCAGGGCTGACCGCGATTCGAACGAACTCTGCTAAACTCATCCGTTTTGGAGAAAACTGATTTATGGACATTAAAACTGTTGGCGTGATTGGCGCGGGCACCATGGGCAACGGCATTGCGCACGTGATGGTAAAAGCCGGGTACAACGTGGTGCTGGTGGAAGCAGCGCAGGCGGCGCTGGACAGGGGCGTCCAGACGATTGGCAAGAACCTGGAGCGCGAAGTAAGCAAGAACAAGATCAGTGCCGGGGACCGCGACGCGGCGCTGGCGCGCATTGAGCCCGTGCTGCAGCGGAGCGCGGTGGCCAAGTGCGACTTTGTGATTGAAGCCGCGTTTGAAAAGTTTGAGGTCAAGCAAGAGATCTTTGCCGATCTGGACAAGTATTGCCGCCCGGAGGTGGTGCTGGCGTCGAACACGTCGTCAATATCGATCACGAAGATTGCCGCGCTGACGCGGCGTCCGGACAAAGTGATTGGCATGCACTTTTTCAATCCCGTCCCGGTGATGAAGTTGGTGGAAGTGATCCGCGGGTTGGCAACGTCCGACGAAACGTTTGCGGTGACGCGCGACCTCGCGGTGAAACTGGACAAGACTCCGGTGGAAGTGAATGACGCGCCGGGTTTCGTTTCCAATCGCGTGCTGATGCCGCTGATCAATGAAGCCATTTACGCGGTGATGGAAGGCGTGGCCACGCCGGAAGCGGTGGACGAAGTCTTTAAGCTGGGCATGGCGCATCCCATGGGTCCGCTTACGCTGGCCGACTTCATTGGACTCGACGTTTGCCTGGACATCATGCGCGTGTTGCTGGCCGGGCTGGGCGATCCGAAGTACCGTCCGTGCCCGCTGCTGATCAAGATGGTCGACGCCGGATGGCTCGGCCGCAAAAGTGGACGAGGGTTTTACAAGTACTAGAGCGGCTTCGGAGGCGCCGCATCTGAAGTGGACTGCTAAGTGTTGCTTAAGGCGTCCTGCTAAAGAAGAATGTGGGCGACTTGACGCACAACGGGTGCGATTTGACACAGGAAGGCTCTGCGGATCGGCAGTTTTGCGTTTGGAATCAATGGGTTGCAGTCTGGCACACAGGTTGCTCTATCTATCGGCATGTCACACACGGAGGACATGACGATGAAAAGCCCTATCGCTGCCGAAATGACCGTCGCCGAGCCGAAATACTTCCTTTTGTGGGTTGGTTTGTGGGTCGGAGCGCTGGCGTTCCTGCTGCCGCTGTTGGCGCGTCCGTAAACTCGCGGCAAGTCGTGTTCGCGGACGTCAGACAACTTGATGCCGCAACGTGATCCGCAATCGGTCAGCGCCCGTCGGCTACAATCTCACCGATGGCAAACACCGAGCCCGCCGCCCCGTCCAAATTAAATTCCGGCCTGCTGGCCCGCTTTTGGCAAAAGTCCCCGTTTCGTTCTTCGCATACATGGCTTAACGTCCTGCTGCTTCTTGTTCCCGCTGCCATCGTTCTTGATTTGATGCACGTTTCTCCGCTCTTGATTTTTATCACGGCAGCGTTGGGCATTGCTCCGATGGCCGGAGTGCTGGGCGAATCCACCAGCGTGCTTGCGGAATATTCCGGGCCCGCGGTCGGCGGCTTGCTCAACGCCACACTGGGCAATGCCACGGAAATGATTATCGCGATTTTTGCGCTACACGCCGGACACATCAATGTAGTGAAGGCATCGCTTTCAGGAAGCATCATCGGCAATCTTCTTCTGGTACTCGGGCTGAGCCTGGTGGCCGGCGGTTACAAGCATAACGTCCAGCGTTTTTCCCGCACTACCTCACGCATGAATACCACCATGCTCATGATCGCCGTGGCTGCGCTGGTAATGCCCGCCATCTTTAGTTTGACGGTCTATGGCAAGCTCGAACACGGCAGTCCGCAGCTACAGAGCGTGAGTCTTTGGACGAGCGGCGTCCTGGTTCTGCTCTACGTTGCCAACTTGTTCTTTGTGTTTCGCACGCACCGCGCCGCGTTTCTTGACGTTCATACGGAAGGCGATGCCGGAGATATTTCAGACGCCAAGCCGGCGATCAGTAAAGGCTGTGCGCTCTTTTCGCTAGGCACAGCCACGCTGATGATCGCCGTGCTGAGCGAAATTCTGGTCGACCAGATTGGCGCCGTGACGCACGCGCTGGGCATGACGGAGCTGTTCGTCGGCGTGATCGTGGTGGCCCTGGTGGGCAACGCCGCGGAAAA
The DNA here is from genome assembly GCA_025357215.1 of Acidobacteriaceae bacterium. Classification (GTDB taxonomy): domain Bacteria; phylum Acidobacteriota; class Terriglobia; order Terriglobales; family Acidobacteriaceae; genus Angelobacter. Next base: position 4,993 of record JANXPR010000464.1, read on the forward strand.
TTCCACCGCCATCCTTATGGCGCGCCGGAATCAGATGGAACTGGCCGTAACGGTGGCTACCGGCGCCAGCACGCAGATTGCGCTGTTTGTTGCGCCCCTGCTGGTGTTTCTTTCCATGGCCATGGGACATCCCATGAGCCTGGTGTTCAACGGATTTGAAATTGCCGGCATTTTTCTTTCCGTGATGATCGTTTCCATGATCGCCTCAGACGGTGAGACTAACTGGTTTGAAGGCACACAACTGCTGGCTGTGTATGCGATTTTGGCCGTAGCATTTTATTTTGTTCCGGAATGAAGAAGCGAGATCGCCGGAATTGCCAAATCGGGTAAATTGGCGAGAATTGAAAACCGATCTTGCCTAGATTTCATTCGTTCCGCCGTCCGTCAGCTTTAACCACTGCAGTAGCGGCTTGATGGTCATCCCCTGGACCAGGATGGAAAACACGACAACACCAAACGTCAGGTCGAGAATGCGGGCACGCTCAGGAAATCCGTTGTCCAGACTTAGCGCCAGGGCTAGAGCCAATGATCCGCGAAGACCGCCCCACACGATTACATGTTGCCAGCGCGTCGATATCTTTGCGCCAAAAAGGTTGGTCAGTGGCACCAACGCGTAAACAGAAAGCACACGGCCCAGCAACACGGCCGCTATGGCCAGCAAGACCGGCAGCCACGCATGGGCCAGCGCGCCCATGTGGACTTCCAGCCCGATCAGCAGGAATATCAGCGAGTTCATCACAAACGCCAGGTATTCCCAGAACGATTCCAGCGCGGACCGTGTGCGCTCGCTCATGCCGTGCGTGGCTCCGTAGTTCCCAACCACCAGTCCCGCGGCGCAGGTGGCAATCACACCGGACAAATGCAGGTGATGAGCAATCAGGTAACTTCCGTACGCAACAATGGTAGTCAGCGTGATTTCAATCTGCGGATCGTCCAGCTTCTGAGTGATTTTGCTGGCTGCATATCCCAGCACGACGCCAAGAATCGCGCCACCGGCAACTGCGAAGACAAATTGTTCCAGGCCTTTGCCCGCGCTAAATCGTCCGGCAAGAAAACCGGCAAGCAATACCTGAAAGAGCACCACGGCCGTTCCGTCATTCAATAGACTTTCACCTTCAACGAGGAGCGAAAGGCGCGGACTGGTGCGCAGGTCACGGAAAATTGCCAGCACGGAAATAGGATCGGTGGCGGAGACAATGGCTCCAAAAATCAGCGCAACCAACAGCGGAACGCCCACGGCCCAATGCACCAGGTATCCCGTAACCAGAGCGGCCAGCAACACGCCCACATTGGCCAGAACCAGGAGCGGCGCCCAGTCGCGGAACAATTCACGCACGTCCAGCTTGATGCTGCCTTCAAAAATCAGAGCAGGAAGAAACAGAATTAAGATCACGTCCGGCGTAAGCCAATTAGGACGCAGCGCCGGCTGCAACGGAGACAACGGCAAACGCACCAGGCTGAGTGCGAGTCCGCCCAGCACAAGCGCCACCGTGTACGGAATGCGAAGACGTTTCGCCACCACCGCGATCAACGACGCGGCGATCAGCAGCCAGATCAGGAACTCTACAGCGGAAGTTGCGCTCATGTAGTTTGCAGTCCTTGCGTGCGGGCACAATGGACGAAATCAAATACTCCCATTACGAATCCAAGTTCGGTTGGCTCTTCATGAACGGCGCCCGCACTTGCGGACGCAGGAGATATACAAGCAATGCTCCGGCAATTACGAATCCGATTCCGCCGCGGAGATAGTCGCCGCGAAGGAAATTGATCAGGTCGCCCACAACCTGCGTAAGGATGATGATCACCGCCAGCCAGTATCCCCGGAGTTTTCGCTGGAACCATCCCATTCCGGCGACGGCCATCACTGCGCTAAGCAGTAGAAACATTATGCCAACGCCACGACCCATCGGAGCCAATTGCAGATAAGCGTCTGGATTCAGTCGCCATATCTGGTCCAGATGCGTTCCGGGAAACGTAAGCGTTATTCCGGCGATCGCCGCCATGGTTGTGCCGAAGAAAAGGAAGACGCCCATGGCGGTATGGCCAAACGATTTGTCGCGGCCAAAAAGGTTGTTAGGTTGGTTGGCGCCGGGCATCGCTAGACTATAGCGGCTTCCGGTGGGAATCAGACACTTTTCGTGGACTTGTATTTGCCCGTCATCCCGTACCACCGGACCTTGATCGCGTCTGAGGCCATGCGCAGGCCGTCACGCACGGGATTGATCTTCGATCCATCATCGTGTCCCCAGGCCACCGGCACTTCCGCCACTTTGAATTTCAAGCGGCGCGCCAGGTAGAGGATTTCCGGATCAAAACCCCAGCGCGTGATGCGTTGCAAGGGAAATATCTTGTCAGACGCGGCGCGCGTGAAGGCCTTGAAGCCGCATTGCGTGTCGCGATACGGAAACCACAGGACCATCCGCAGAAATAGGTTGTAAATCCGCGAGAGCAGCTGCCGCTTAAGCGACTGCCGGACAAATTGTAAGGACGGATCGATCCACCGCGAACCGATGGCCACGTCCGCGCCTTGTTCCAGCGCGGAGAAAAGCTTGGCAGCTTCGGTGATGGGCGACGACAAGTCGGCGTCAGTAAACAACAGCACTTGGCCGCGCGCGTTCAGCATTCCATTGCGCACCGCGTAGCCTTTGCCCTGATTCCCGGGATTCTGGATGATCCGCACTTCAGGATTCGTGGCCGCAAAGTTTGTGACCACCTGAAACGTGTCGTCGCGTGAGCCGTCGTCCACGACTATGACTTCGGCGTTCCAGCGCTGTTGCCGGATGTGCTCCACGATTTTGATGAGAGTGCTGCCTATGCGCGCGCTTTCGTTGTACGCCGGCACCACGATGCTGAATTGGGACTGTGAAGGATTCAGAAGGGGCAACTATATCAAGGAGGTTGTGACGACGACAAATAGTTCCGCTCGGCTGCAGGGACAGGCTGCATGCCGAAGTGATGTCTTCAGGGGGAAGGCAGTCTGAGTTAAACATCAAACTTCCCACCCTGTCATGCTGAGCGACGCTCGAGCCGAGCAAAGCGAAGGGAGAGCAAGTCCAAGCATCCCGAGGACGTCTATCGACACGACTAGGCTTCAGGGAGTTCTCAACATGTATTTGTCGTGGGTTTTGCGGCATTCAACCAAATTTCTCGTAAGAACTCCCCGGCGCGGCATGGTCTGGGACAGATTCTCGGGATGCTTCGACTGCGCGGCGCCGTGCAGCGTCGCTCGCTCAGCATGACAGTGGGTATGGACTAACTCTGGGGGGAAAGATCATTGATTTTCTTGGGAAGAAGCTGGCAGCAAACCTTTACGCCGCCTGCTCTTTCTTCCTGAGCATGGCAAAGAACTCCGGCACCAGCACCGGGTCCCATATCCCGCTGGCCACGCCTTCCAGCATGGTCTGCTCGGCTTCTTCATGTGTAAGAGCCGGCTTGTAGGGACGCGCCGTCCGCAGCGCATCGTATACGTCCACCACTTGCAGCACGCGCGCCAGCAGTGGGATGTCGAATCCGCTGAGCTTGTCGGGATAGCCACTGCCGTCCCAGTTTTCATGATGGTGGCGGATGATGGGCAGCACGCTGCGAAACGACCGCAGCGGCGCGCAGATGGATTCGCCGATCACCGGATGCTGCCGCACAATCGCCCACTCTTCCGGCGTAAGTCCGGTATGTTTCTTGAGAATTTCGTCAGGAATGGAAACTTTGCCCAGGTCATGCAGGTAGCCGCCGCGCTTCAGAGCGGTAACACTCTCGGCGTCCAGGCCCATGTGGATGCCCAGTTCGGAAGCGTACTGTGCCAGGCGCTCACAATGGTTGCCAGTGTAAGGGTCGCGCGCTTCCACGCCCAGGGCCAGCGCGTAAAGGACGGACTCGGCGTTTTCCAACTCGTCGGTAAATTCTTTCAGCTTGAGCAGGGACTTCACGCGGGCAAACAGTTCTTCAGGATAAAGCGGCTTGCTGAGGAAGTCATCGGCGCCGGCTTCAATGCCGCGCACGCGATCGTCGCGTTCAGTAAGCCCAGTAATCATCACCACAGGAATCAGGCGCGTGATGGGATCGTCCTTAAGTTCGCGGCAAAGTTCCAGGCCGGATTTGCCCGGCATCACCACGTCCAGCAGAATCAGGTCTGGCTTCTCAGAGTGGACCATCGCCGTGGCTTCCTCCACTGACGAAGCCGTAATCACCTGATACTCCTTTAGCCCTAGCAACTCGTTCAGCAGAAGCAGAGTGTCCTGCTTGTCGTCCACCACAAGAATTTTGGCGGCACGTGGCTTGAGCGACATGTATTGCAGACGGGTTTTTTCCGGGAGATGGCCCATGAGTATCTCAGAGGGCGCAGCCATGTCCGTGGTTGCATCATGCAACGCTCGTTCCAGCAACCGGTCGTCAGTCTTCTTTGGGTTCACACGTTTTAGATTCAGCCGGCGTTCATAATGTTAACTGCGGGTGGCCTGCCGGGAAACTTTCCGAAGGATTGCTCAAATGGTAGGCATTATTGGAATTCTTTCAAAGCCCCATTCGAATAAATTTACTTTAATAATATAAATCGGTATTTCTCTTGCCTAATATAAAGGCAGAAGCAATAACTACCGTACTAAAGCTTGGGCCAGGATGTCCTGCCAGCCATCGTCTTCTAATAAAGCCAAAGGCTTGCAAGCCCTATAATTGCCGCGCCATGAAGATTGCCCGGTTCGTTGTGGCTGTCTGTATTTTTGTTCAAGGCGCGCAGGCTGCGGCGCCGCGTACTCACACTGTTTCCTTTGGTCCGTGGCGGACGGTCAGCGTCGCCTCAGATGACGACCCGCCCGAACCAACAAAAGTTCGCGATCTGCTCATTGACGGCCGCTCACGGGATTACGTGACCGGCCCAACGCACGATGTGACCGAACGTGTCTTTGTGGTGCTTCGCGCTTACCGTTTGAATGATTCGCTGCCCGCGGAAAAGAAAACGCCACAGTGGATCTGGCGCCTGGGCGGATGGATCAGCGTGGACCGCGTCACCGGCAAAATTACCCAGTTGAATTTGCCGCTCTTTGATCCTGACGTTTCTGAAGCAAGCTGGTATCGTGATTATGCGGCGTATTGCGGCACGTCAGACGATGGCAACAAAGCGCACTTCATGGTCGCTCAGATCGGCCGCCGCAAACCGATTTTGAAAAAAGAGTTTGCCGGCGATTCCTGCCCCGCTCCTGCGTGGGAACGAAAACCGGCGCGCGTTACGTTCGCCAACGAGAAAGAAAAAGTAACTTTCGCGATCCATGCGCGCAGCGCGGAATTGCAAGTGGACACCGGTGAGGATGAAGGCCAGCCATGAAATCTCTTGACGAATACCTGCAAGACGCCGCCGTGGCCCACGGCCATCTTTGCGCCGGACAGATCCTGGGAGTTCGCCTGGCCATGTTTGGCTTGCGGCAACTCGTCTTGGAAGACCCGCAAGGCAAAGACCGCAAACGCATCGTCACTTTCGTTGAAATCGACCGCTGCGCCACCGACGCCGTGATGGTGGTAACCGGATGTCGCCTGGGCAAGCGCGCACTCAAGTTTCGCGACTGGGGCAAAATGGCCGCGACCTTCGTCGATGTGGAAACCGGCAAAGCTCTGCGCGTGGCCGCGCGCGAATCGTCCAAAGCGCTGGCCAAGGGCCTGCATCCCGAAATTGCCGACAAGAACCAGCAGCAGATGTTGGCTTACCGCGAACTCACCGACGATCAGATGTTCCAAACCGAATGGGTGCGCGTGGACCTGCCGGCCGAAGAATTTCCCGGCTACAAAGGCGAGCGCATTGTTTGCGCGCAGTGCGGCGAAGGCATCAACTTCCGGCGGGAAGTCCGGCAGGAGGGCAAGATCCTGTGCCGAGGCTGCGCCGGAGAACGCTACTACCAGCCGCTCAGCTGATCATCCCCGCCGGTTCGGGCTGAATAAATCCTGAATATTCCATGAACTTTTTTCGCCCTCGTGCGTAATAACAGCAGGGACTAAACCGTCTCAAAAGATGCGGACCAGCTTACCCGTCCCATTGGAGAAGATTGTCATGCGTTATCCGACTTTGCGCGACTTTTGTTTGCCTCTGCCGTTCGCCGGATTCCTGGCGCTGACTTTAAGTGGATGCAGCGTCCACGCCCACCAGAGCACACCCGAAAAGGACGAGAAGGCCAGCAAGGACGTGGATATCCGTACCCCATTCGGTTCTCTCAGCGTCCATAACAACACCAGCGCTAAAGATGCCGGAATGGCGGACTACCCCGGCGCCGTGGTGATGAAAGACCATGACCACGAAGGCGACAGCAGCGCCAGCGTGAATATTTCCAGTTCCCTGTTCGGACTCAAACTGGTGGCCTTGAAGTTTGAATCCACTGATCCGCCGGAGAAAATCCTGAGTTTCTACCGTAACGATCTTGCTCGTTACGGCAAAGTCATCGATTGCACGGGACGCGTCAACATGAACTTCAAGCACGTCGGTGTCCTTGCCTTGCTTCTGGCAGGCGCCGTCGCAGTGGCGCAAGCCGGAAACGCTCGACGGGGATTCGTATATACCATGAGCAATGCTAAAGACAACGCGATTCTTGTGTTTGA
>JANXPR010000481.1 GCA_025357215.1 Acidobacteriaceae bacterium
AAAGCCAGCCTCCGCTTCCGGGGACGCGAAATGGCCCACCAGAACCTGGGACGCAACGTGCTGGAACGGCTGATCAAGGAAGTTGGGGAAAAAGGTATCGTGGAATTCCGGCCGCGCATGGAAGGCAATACCATGCACGCCATTATCGCGCCGCCAAAAGTTATTCCTGGAGCCAAGAAGACGCAGGAACACAAGGCCCAGGCGCACGATCCCAAGCCGGAGAAACCGAAGCCGGCGGCAGCAGCAAAAGAAGCAGCTAGCAGCTAGCAAAAAAGCAAATAGCAAATAGCAACTAGTCAATATGCTGACTGCTCTGACGGGAATGATCTGCATCGGGGATCGTTTTGGTTAATGCTGTTTTTCAAGTTTCCGATGCTGATTTGGATGTTGGGGTTTTGGCTAATTACTAGTTGCTAATTGCTCTAAGGACTCTATGCCTAAAATGAAAACACACTCTGGCGCGGCCAAACGGTTTAAAAAAACCGCCACGGGCAAGATCAAACGTGGAAAGGCCTTTAAGCGCCATATCCTTACCTCCAAGGCGACCAAGAGGAAGCGCCAGCTCGACACCGATACACTGGTGAGCGAAGCCGATGCCCCCAAGGTCCGGAGAATGATCCCGTACTAGCCGCTGGCTAGCGATTCGGGACGGAATTTGGCCCGCCTGGCGTAAGCCGGTGCAGAGGCCGAATCTGAAAAAGAGCGGGAACCAAGAGTCTCCGCTTACGCGTGCAAAGAGGGCAACTTTCCCTCCAGCCGCAATAACCGCCGGGAATCCGGCATATAAAAAAAGGAGCACTATGCCTCGCGTAAAACGCGGCACTAAACGCCGCCAGCGCCGCAAAAAGATACTAGAGCGCGCCAGTGGTTATTTCCTCACAAAATCAAAACTCTACCGTCAGGCGCAACAGTCCGTGGAACGCGGACTTAAGTTCGCCTTCACCGGACGCAAACAGAAGAAACGTCAGTATCGCGCGATATGGATCGTCCGCATCAGTGCGGCCTGCAAAGCCAACGGCATCAGCTACAACATGTTCATCAGCGGATTGAAAAAAGCCGGCGTGGAACTGGACCGCAAGATACTGGCAGACATCGCCGCGAATGATGCCGGATCGTTTACCGTTCTGGTGGATACCGCCAAGAAGGCGCGCGAAAAAGCAGCGTAAGCAAAAAGCTCGAAACCACAAAGGACACGAAGTATCACGAAGGAGTTTCTGGCTGTCCCCCTTTGTGTTCCTTCGTGTCCTTTGTGGTTAAGAAGCAATTGGCAAATAGCAACTAGCAATTAGCCGAACCTGTGGCATTGCGAAACTGTCATTCTTCATTCGCACAGCGGATGGAAAGAATGCTTTTGGCGGCTTGGTCACCGCTGCTCGTCGGATCGTCTTTTCCCTTTGTTGCGATTGTTACAATGTTGTCCAGGCTCAAGCTGGTGTTCGCACCGCGAATGTGAGCGCCTTTAGGCGCGGCATAACGGTAACCCCGGCCGTGAGGCCTGGGTAGGCGAATAAAAATAATGTGAGCCCCGTAGGGGCGGCACAAAAAAGCACACAGCCGAGGGCGGCTGTGCCACACGATTGTCGAAATGCCATACACGGTTCCCAAACTCGATGATTTCTCACCGGCCGCGCTGGACGCTGCGGGTCGCGATCTGCTGGCGGCTGTCCGACAGGAAGCCGAAGCCGTCTCTGGCGAGAACGACTATAAGAATTTTCGCGATCGCTGGATGGCTCGCAAAAACGGCGTCCTTACGCAAATCAACGATCTGTGGCTCAAGGCTGCACCCGGTCCGGCAAAACGTGATGTCGGCGCGCGCGTCAATCAACTCAAGACTGAAGTCGAGCAGATCGTGGAGAAGCGAAGACTGTGGGTACTTGCTCCGACAATAACCGCAGAACATCCTGGCATTGAAATACCTGCCCAGGACTGGGAACGGTACATTAAAGATGCTCAACTTCTCGGGCAGAAGATCGACATTACCCTGCCCGGCATTCGCCGTCCCATGGGCGCCGAGCATCCGGTTATTCGCACGATGAATGAAGTCATCGGCGTTTTTCGTGCCATGGGTTACTCCGTCGCCGAAGGGCCGGAAGTGGAAACCGACTATTTCAATTTTGAAGCGCTGAACTTTCCGCCGAACCATCCCGCGCGCGACACGCAGGACACCTTGTTCGTCGCGGGGCAGGAAAAGAAAGCGCAACGGGACCGTCTGTTGCTGCGCACCCATACGTCGCCAGTACAGATACGCGCGATGCTGGACACGCCGCCGCCCATCCGCGTGGTGGCGCCGGGCAAAGTCCACCGCGCCGACACCGCGGACGCTACGCACTCGCCGGTCTTCCATCAGGTGGAAGGCCTGGCCGTGGACACCAACATCACCTTCAGCGACCTGAAGGGCACGCTGGACCACGCCATGAAATCGCTGTTCGGATCAAGCATGAAGACGCGCTTCTTCCCGTCGTTCTTTCCCTTCACCGAGCCGAGCGCTGACGTTTCCATCACTTGCTTCAAATGCGGCGGCAAAGGCTGCCGTCTATGCAAGATGAGCGGCTGGATCGAGCTCCTGGGTTGCGGGATGGTGGACCCCAACGTTTTCAAGTTTGTGGAAAGCAACGGCTACGATTCGCAGAAGATCAGCGGCTTTGCCTTCGGCATGGGCGTGGAACGCATCACCATGCTCAAGTACGGGATTGACGACATCCAGCTGTTCTACCAGGGGGATGTGAGGTTCCTGGAGCAGTTCGCATGACGTTGGCGGAAGCGGAAGCAACTCTTCCTAATGGTTTGCATGATGCGGAGTTGCTCGGTTTTAGAGTTGACTACGTCGCACGAACGGCTGAATTCCAATTTAATGCCTGGGTTGGTGATTTGAACTCGAAGGACGAAGCCGTCAGGGAAAAGCATCAAGACGTGAAACTCTTACTCCACGGGTTGCAATTTCTGGTGATAGACGAGCCAGACCCGGCGTACGGATTTCATAGCGGCACTCCGAGAATTGGCGGTTTCGGCGCATGGACCGGCGGCAACACTCCGCCGGCGAAAATCGCGGCTGTGGTTGCGAAGCTACCGACTACCGCATTTTACGATTCCACTTTTGTGGACGACTGGAACAGTTTCATACATCTCGCGGCTGAAGACGCCGAGATCAAGTTGATAGAAGAATGAGAATCTCTCCTCAATGGCTGCACGAGTTCGTCGAGATCAAGGCATCAGACCACCAACTGGCTGATGACCTCACGCTTGCGGGCGTCGCCGTGGAATCCATCAAGACCGAAATCAATTCCCATCCTATGCTCTTTGAAATGGAGATCGGCACGAACCGTCCGGACGCAATGTGCCATTACGGCGTGGCGCGTGAGTGCTCGGCCATCTACGAACTCGATCTGAAACCAATCGCGCCTAAGCTGCCTAAGGCGAAGCCTTCGGCCAAGCCGTTCCCGATCGAGATACAAGACGCCGACGGTTGCAAGCGCTACACCGCGCGCGTAATCCGCAACGTGAAGATCGGCCCGTCACCGGAAAAGATTCTCAACCGCCTGAAGATTGACGATCACGGCGGCATCAGCAACGCCGTGGACGCCAGCAACTATACGCTGATGGAAATGGGCCATCCCACGCACGCGTTTGATCTGGACAAACTTGAAGGCGGCAAGATCATCGTGCGCCGCGCGCGCGCCGGGGAAACGCTGAAGACGCTGGACGGCGTGGACCGCAAGCTGGAATCCGAAGACTTGATCATCGCCGACGCTGCGCGCCCCGTGGCGCTGGCCGGAGTGATGGGCGGACTGGACACGGCCATCTCCGCGACAACGAAAAACATTCTGATCGAATCCGCGTGGTTTGATCCCGCAACCGTGCGCAAGACGGCGCGGCGGCTGGGCATGCATACTGACGCTTCCCACATTTTTGAACGCGGAGCGGACTGGGGCGCTACCGCGCTGGCGTGTAACCGCGTGGCCGAACTAATTCTGACATCCGCCGGCGGCGAACTCGAAGGCGAACCAGTGGACGCCATCGCCGGACACGTCGTGCGCCATTCGCTCATCCTGCGGCAAAGAGAAATTCTGCGGCAATTGGGCAAGGACATTCCGGAAACTCAAGTTACCGGTCTGCTCACCCGACTGGGATTCAAAGCCGAACAACGCAAGGGCGAAGATATTCTGAGCAAGCTGAAAGGACAGCTGCCGGAAGGCGTGACCTTCAGGATGCTGTACCAGAGCGGACTGCTGCCGCCGAATGCGACGCCCGAAGAACTGGAGAAGATCGTCCGCGAGCACAGCAAGTCGCCGTTGGTCGAACTACTCAACGAAAAACTCGTCTGGATAGTGGACCTGCCCACATGGCGACTCGACGTGGAACGCGAAATTGACCTGATTGAAGAAATTGCGCGCATACACGGCTACAACAAATTCGCCAACACGCTGCCATCGTTCTCCGGCGGCGTGATTGAGTTGCCGGACGCTCCCAAAGAAACCCGCCTGCGTTCCGAACTGCTCGCGCTAGGGTACAACGAAACCATTTCGCCCACGTTCATTGCTCCGGCGGACGCGCAGGTGTTTTCCAAATCGCAAGTGGTGATGCTGGCCAACCCGCTCAGTGACGAGCAGTCCGCCATGCGGACGTCGCTCGTCCCCGGCATGCTGGGCATGCTGGGTTGGAACCTGAATCGTGGCGCTTCGGACGTTCGCCTGTTTGAGATGGGACACGTGTTCCAGCTGGTGAATGAAAAATCGGCAGAACAGAAAACGATCTGTCTGGGCGCCACGGGCACCGCGGACGAAGCCAGTGTCCACGGAAAAGCGCGCTCATATTCGTTCTTTGATCTCAAAGGCGACGTGGAGGCGCTGCTGTCGGCGTTTGAAATCCGCACGCTGGCGTTCACACCAAACGCCGACGCGGCTTATCACCCAGGGCGCTCGGCCAAGGTCATAGCGGATGGACAACTCGTTGCACAGATCGGGCAGATTCATCCTGACGTGGCCGCTGCACGCAAGCTGAAGCAGGAAATTTATGTCGCGGAAATTTATCTGGACCAGTTGTTCCCGCTCGGCCTGCGCACATCGCGCTACCAGCCGCTGTCAAAGTTCCCAGCCGTTGACCGCGACTTCTCTTTCACATTCGCTGACGCCGTAGGCTTCGAACAGATACAGTCCGCGGTGCAGGCGCTGAACATAGCGGAGATGCAGAGCTTCAAGCCAGCCGAGGTTTTCCGCGGCGGCACTATCCCGGCCGGCAAGTATTCCCTGCTGGTGCGGGCGCAGTTCCAGTCCGCGGACCGCACCCTGCGTGACGACGAAGTGGCGCAATGGTCCGCACAGATCATTAAGGCCATGGAAGCGCTGGGCGGAAGTATGCGGAGCTAACTTAAAAGCAAATCCGCGCTAAGCGCAATGAATTCACGCGGCAAGAAAGACAAACGATGCGTTGGTTCTCAGCAGCACTGAAGTCGGCCAAGCCGCAAGGTGATTCCAAGACGAGTCCGAACGCGCGCATCCAACCCACTCTGCAAACCGACCGCCTGATCATCCGTCCGTTTGTTGCCGCCGACGCTCCCCGCCTGGCAAAGTTGGCCGGCACACGTCGCGTGGCTGACACCACGGTTTCCATTCCGCATCCTTACTCAGCTGAGCAAGCGCTGGGGGACATTGAGCACTACAACGCAGAATTCCAGACTGGGGCCGGAGCATACTTTGCCATCGCGTTCCGTGAAGCTCCGCAAGATTTGATCGGCGGCGTGCTGATCAAGTGTATTGACCGTCCGCATGAGCAAGGTGAACTGGGGTATTGGATTGACGAAACCTACAGCGGCCAAGGCTTGGTAACGGAAGCAGGCCACTGTGTGCTCGATTACGGCTTCAACGTGGAAAACCTGCACCGCATGTGCGCTTATCACATGGTGCGCAACACGGCGTCCGGACGCGTGCTGGAACGCCTGGGAATGCGGCAGGAAGGCCGATTGCGCGACATGGTGAAAAAGTGGGGCGTGTATGAAGACGTGATGCTGTGGTCGATTTTGCGGGACGAATTTAAATAGGTTCGCTTTTACGTGAGCAGAATGCGGGAGCCGTTGCCTGGCACGATCTTTCGCAGCGCCAGCAAAAACATATTGCCTATGTTATCCAGAATGCCGTCTGCTGATGCCAGTAGCGTCATTTCGGTCTCCCGCACTGCTCTTCTATTCATTGCGGCGCTGATCAGGGAAGTTTGGCGCCCAGAACTTCCAATTGTTCAATCACCGGAGCCGCAGCGAGAAGGTTGGGAGCGTTGGCCATCAGTGCTTGCGCGATTGGCCCCGTCAAGTGCGCCTGGCGGCCAGCTTCGTTAAGAAACGCATCAAAAATGGCGAATGTGCTCGGACTGAGCCGCAGTGCGAACCACACCGGAGTAGTTGCTTCCTGGTTGGCCATTTCAAGGCCCTGTTTCAGGAACGCGGCCACTTCAGCTTCTTTGCCGGGCTTGGCTTCCAGGCGGACAAACAGACTTTGCGTAAGCATCTTTTGAATCTCCTTGGGGTGCGAAGAATAACCCAGGTTGATGCTAAGTCCCGGGCCTGATTTTGACCATAGGCAAGAACGCCATATTTAGTATGATATTTGCCATGCGTGTAGAAGTGCTTGCTCTTGACAGCGTATTTGACCTGGGCTTGTCGGCTGTGCTGGATGCTTTCCAGACGGCCAACGAGTTAATCAACGTTGGCGGACTTTCGGTGGCCCCGTTCGATGTAAAGATTGTTGGCGTTCGCAGGACGGTGAAGACGTCCCAGGGCCTGAGCGTCCCCGTTCGCCCGCCCGCCAAGCGGTCGCCAGACTGCGCGGTGGTTCCAGCCATTGGGTTCAAGATGCCGGGTCCCTTGGAAGCGGCTCTGGCCCGCCCGGACGTCGCAGATGCCGCGACCTTACTCCGGCAATGGTCACAGCGCGGAGCCATCATGGCGGCTGCGTGCATTGGAACGTTTGTGATGGCCGAATCCGGCCTGCTTGACGGTCATCGCGCCACGACCACCTGGTGGCTGGCGCCAATGTTCCGTCAAAGGTATCCGAACATTCTGCTGGACGAATCCAACATGATCGTAAAATCCGGCCGCAACGTAACCGCCGGCGCAGCGCTGGGGCACATGGACCTGGCCCTGTGGTTGATACGCGGAGTCAGCCCGCAATTGGCAGCCCTCACCGCAAAATATCTCATCGTCGATTCGCGACCAGCGCAATCGGCATACGCGCTCTCGGACCATCTGGTGCATTCGGACCCTATCGTCCAACTCTTTGAAACCTGGGCGCGCGCGCGGCTGAAACAAGGTTTTTCTCTGGACGAAGCAGCCAAGGCCGTCGGCGCCAGCAAGCGCACCCTCGCCCGACGCATGCAGAGCGTTCTGGGAAAATCTCCGCTGTCTTATTTCCAGAGCCTGCGCGTGGAGCGTGCAGTCCACTTGTTGAAAACGGGCAACGCAAGCGTGGACGAAGTGGCTGCCAAGGTTGGATACGCGGATGGCTCGACGTTGCGAGTCCTTCTGCGCCGACAGCTCAGCCGCGGTGTAAAAGAAATCCGGCGGGCGGGCTGAGCAACCGCGATACGCCACGACTTAGGAATCGGCGGGACCGGCTTGAATTTTTCCTGTGCGACCCCTTAATCTGTCGCCTATGTTTCTAGGACACTATGGACTTGCCCTGGCCGCGAAAAGCGTTGCGCCCAAGACTTCTCTTGGCACCACGGTTCTGGCTGCTGAATTTGCTGACGCCCTGTGGCCGCTATTTCTGATTCTTGGCTGGGAGCGGGTGGTGATCTCGCCTGGCATTACGAGGATGACACCGCTCGATTTCGTTTCTTATCCGTGGTTGCACAGCTTGCTGATGGATTTGCTATGGGCAGCCGGTTTCGCCGCGGTGTATTTCGCAACGAAACGCTACAAGGCAGGCGCGATCGTCGTGTTCATTGGCGTTCTGAGCCACTGGGTCCTGGACTGGGCATCGCACCGTCCGGATATGCCGCTGACACCTTGGGCCACGCAGAAATATGGACTGGGATTGTGGAACTCAGTGGGTGGAACGGTGGCCGTTGAAGCGCTGATGTTCATTGGCGGACTGGCGATTTATTTGAGCAGGACGAACGCTAAAGACCGAACGGGCAGCGTTGCATTGTGGGGTCTGATCGCGTTGCTGGTCATCATCTGGGCTGGTGCTGTGTTCGGTCCGCCACCACCGAGCGTGAACGCCCTCAAGTACAGCACGCTGGCACTGTGGCTTACGGTGCCGTGGGGGTATTGGATTGATAGACACCGTTTTTCTGTCGCTTCGCTCCAAACCGCCAAAGAGAATCGTAAGAGCTAAAAGGCTATTGCGCTTGTTGCAGGCCGCTAGTCGGGCTTGCGGCCACAATTTCGTATTGATGGAAAACCTTCGCAGCATTGTTTACAATTCCCGCCATGCTCTCCCGTAAATCGTTCTCCAGAAGATCTTTCTTCAAGGCGGCAGGTGCGTCTGCCGCGGTCGCCGCTGCGTCTAGCTTCTCCAACGGCAGCTTCCCCACCGGACTCTTGAGCTTTGCCGAACCGCTGCGTGAGCAGCAGGCCGGAGGACCGATCCTGCTCAACAGCAATGAAAACGCCTACGGGCCATTACCGAGCGTGCTAACCCTGCCTAATCCGTTCCGCGACGCCAATCGCTATCCAGACAGCAGTTATGAGGCACTGGTAGCCAAGCTGGCCAAGATGCACAAGGTCAAGCCGGAACAGGTGATCGTGGGCTGCGGGTCCACGGAGATTTTGAAATTAGCCGCCAGCGCGTTTACCGGTCCGGGACGAAAGCTAGTCACGGCCACGCCGACGTTTGAAGCGTTGTGGGACTACGCGCGGGCCACCAAAGCCGAGGTCGCCAAGGTGGAACTCACGGGAACGTACGCGCACCACCTGACGGCCATGGGAGAAGAAGCCGAGAAAAATGGCGGCCTGGTTTACATCTGCAATCCCAACAATCCCACGGCCAGCCTGACGCCGCGGCGGAGTTTGGAAAACTTTATTCGCGATTTGCCCAAGAACGTCTACGTGTTAATGGACGAAGCCTATCACGATTTTGTCAGCGTCTCCGCCGATTACATTTCGTTCATTGATACGCCGATGGACGACGACCGGGTAATCGTGGCACGAACGTTTTCAAAAATTTACGGGATGGCAGGTTTGCGGTTGGGCTATGCCGTGGCCACGCCGAAAACCGCGAAGCTGCTGATGGAACAGAAGCAGCAGGACAGCGCCAACATCTTCGCTTTGCGCTGCGCCATCAAGTCACTGGAGAGTACGGAAGAACATCAGATGGCCGTGACGCGTAATAATTTTGACCGCCAGGAATTCATGCGCCAGGCCACGACACGCAAGCTTTCAGTGATTCCATCATGGGCCAACTTTGTAATGATGAACACGCAACGCCCGGTGAAGACGGTGATTGAGCATTTCATGAAGAACAACATAAGGATCGGCCGTCCGTTCCCGCCTATGGATACCTACGCGCGCATCTCGCTGGGGACACCGGACCAGATGAAAGCGTTCTGGGCGGCCTTTGATAAATTGCCGAAAGCCTAGTTGACGTCACCCCAAACCGCTGAAGAGCATGGCACGCGCGAAGAACGTTTGGCTCCCGTAACAGGCCGCGCGGCGCGCTAGTTGGGCAGGCGACCTCATCTCAAATCTTTTTTCTCAGCTGCGACAAGTGCCGGACCAGGAAGCGGATCAGCAACGTAGTCCCGAAAGTGGCGAGATATCCCATGACGATGCAAATCGGGATGAAGTAGTTAGGAAGATATTCCTGCCCGTATTGCACGGGAAATTGCGCAAAGTTAATGCCGGCGTCGCTGACGAAGAAACCAACATTCTTAGGGAAGAACGGCTTCAGCAGAGCGCAAATGTAAAAGCTCGCGGACAGAATGTATCCAATCAACGCGACCACGAACACCAGGTAGCCCTGTACGCCGGCCACCGTCCAACGCAGAGTGGTGCGGAGTACTTTGAAGGGCGAGAGCCGCCAGGAAGAAGTGCGCAGGATCATCTCCATGCGATACTGGCGGGCGATCTCATCGGGCGTGCCCAGCGCTTTGAGTACGCTGCGGCAGTCGTCCACACTGGGAGCGGTAACTTGTTCCAGACGGTCCAGCACATGGGCGCGCAACTCACGTAAGAAATCCTGACGACGCTCGACGGGCAAATCTGAAAGCTTGGAGTTGAGCTGGGCAAAATACGTATCGACCATGGGAATGCAGTGTGTCAGGTTCATGAGGGTTCTCCCTTGTCATCCTTTCCGTTGAGTACGGGCACCAACAACTGGTTGAGACTGGCGGCAAATCCTTTCCAGAAATGCGCCATGGAAACTATTTTTAGGCGTCCGGCAGCGGTGAGCCAGTAATACTTGCGGGGATGGCCGGCTTCAGCCTCCACCCACTCCGATTGCAACAAGCCCTCTTCTTTCAGGCGGCTCAGGATGGGATAAACCGTCCCTTCAGCCACTACCAGGCGCGAATTCTGCTCCAGCACGCGAAGGATCTCAAGCCCATAAAGCCTTGTTTTCCATAAGCTTGCCAGGATTACCAAATCCAGGCAGCCTTTGCGGATCTGGGCTTCCCACTTTTCGGTGGACTCGAGTTTGGGAGTGCTTTTGAGCAATGCAATATACCTTGCATTGCTATGTATAGTGCAAAGCATAGATTCGTGTCAAGAGGTTTCTTGCGGATCGGGACAGTGTTTCTTAAAGAGGAGATCGGCTTGTCAGCAGACCCAGGCGCCGCCAGGAATTACCTGTGCTGCCAGGATTCCGAGAGCATCGAGCACATAAGAAACAATGATTCCAAACGTGACG
>JANXPR010000496.1 GCA_025357215.1 Acidobacteriaceae bacterium
CTCAACGACCAGGGCGCCCACCTCGGCCGGAGCACTCGGGTTTTGAGTTGCTGCTGAATTTCCCCGTGCTAATGCTGCGCCGCCCATCCCGAGCAGCCCAGTGGCGGCAATAACCATCCAATGAATCTTCATAACGTTTGATGCTCCTGTGATCGGAAAGAAATATTCAGGCGGCAAGCGGGCCTTATTTCAGCCGCGCCTTGTTTCAACTCCTTGTTTCAACTCAAGGTGCGGAATGGCCAAAAAGAGTCTAACCTGTCAGTACCCAGACTGTCAGCACCTTAAGACTTTCAGCACCAAAAGACTGCCACAGGAAAAGCGGGTCAGTTTTAGAATGATCCACTCCCCGGAACGTCCGGACTGGTGTAATCTCTCTAAAAAGGGGAATCTTTGAGTACTCAGGAAAAAGTCCTTATCGTAGAGGATGAGGAGAACGAACGCACTGGTCTGGCCGAACTGATCTCGGCCTGGGGATACCGGACAGACACGGCCAAGGACGGGCTGGAAGGCCTGGAAAAAGTTGCCGCATGGTCACCCGCCATTGTGATTACGGACTTCAAGATGCCGCGCATGAATGGCATGGAACTTTTGCAGCGGCTGGCCGAACAGCCACAGCAGATTGCCGTCATCCTGCTTACCGCCCAGGGCAGCATTGATGTTGCCGTGGACGCCATGAAGGCCGGGGCTTATGACTTTCTGCAAAAGCCGCTTCTCGGAGAAGCCCGCGCGCGGTTACAACAAATTCTGCAAAACGCCGCCCGCCAGCGCGGCACCACACTGGAACTGGAAGTCACGCGCCGCAAACTGCGCGATACCGGCCTCTTTGGGGAGATGGTGGGCGCATCCAAAGTCATGCAGGAAATTTTCCATCTCATAGAGATGGTTGCCCCCAGCACGGCTTCCGTCCTTATTACTGGAGAGAGCGGGACCGGCAAGGAAATGGTCGCCCGTACCATCCACGAACTGAGCCCGCGCAAGAACAAACCGTTCGTCGCGATCAATTGTTCCGCCATTCCGGAAACGCTGATTGAAAGCGAAATCTTTGGCCATGAAAAAGGCGCGTTCACTGGCGCCATGGAACGCCGCGCCGGCTGCTTTGAACTGGCGGAAGAAGGCACGCTGCTGCTGGATGAAATCGGCGAAATGCCCGCCGGCACGCAAGCCAAACTGCTACGCGTGCTGGAAGACCGCAAGCTGCGTCGCCTGGGCAGCAAAGCGGAAACCTCGATTGACGTCCGCCTGCTGGCCGCCACCAACAAAGTCCCGGAAGAAGCCGTGGCCAAAGGCGAACTGCGTGGCGATCTCTACTACCGCCTGAACGTCTTCAACATCCACATGCCGCCGCTGCGCGAGCATAAAGATGATATCCCGCAGCTGGTGGAGTCCCTGTTGAACGACATGAACAACAAGCACAGCCGTGACGTGGCCGGCGTCAGTGACTCGGTGCTCCAGGCCTTTATGACCTACAATTGGCCGGGCAACGTGCGCGAGGTACGCAACACGCTGGAACGCGCCGTGATCGTGTGCGATGGCAAGCTGGTGGAGTTGAAACACCTGCCACCTAACTTTGGCAGCGGCGGATTGAAGATTTCCGCCGGTGATGGTGACAGCATCCGCATGGACGTTGGCACTACCGTGGAAGAAGCCGAGAAAATGCTGATCCTGAAGACCCTGGCCGCCACCAACAACAATAAAACGCGCGCGGCGGAAATCCTGGGCATCAGCCTTAAGACGCTGCACAATAAATTGAAGGAGTACGGCGGCTCGGGCGTTGCTACCGAAGCAGCCAGCTAGCACAAGGTCCCCCAGATGCCCACGCTGAGCTTAAAAACCAAGCTCGTCTTCGCCATCACCGGCATGGTGGTGTTGATCGTGGCTGCGCTCTCCGCGTTGTTCATGGTCGAGCTGGTGCACCGGCGCATAGAGCAAACCGGCAAGGAAGCTGAAGCTACGGCATACCAGGTTTTTGCGGTCGCACGGAGTGCTCTGCAAGTCGATTTTCGGGACACCCGAATCAATGTGAACGATCCCAAGCAGGTGCAGGCCGCACTGAAGGAACTTCTCGAAACTGATACGGCCGTCAATTCTCTTCTGGACTATTGGCTCAGCAGCCGGCCCGAGTTTCTGGATGCCGCCATCACGGACAACGACGGATACGTTCTTTCCCATTCCAACCCGGCCATGCTCCGCAAGACCATCGCCAAGCGAAAAGAGCTCTCGCTGCTGGTGAAAGCGAATTTTCGCGACCAAATCCGTATCATTTACGGCCCCATTCAGAGCTACGACTTCACCATCCCCTTGCAGAGGGCCGAAGACAGCTCGCCTCTGGGCGAAGTCAGGGTTGGCGTATCCACCGTCCTGCTCCAGGAGGAGATCAAGAAACAGACGCGACGCGCTCTCACCTGGTCCGGCATAGCGATTTTCACGTCTCTCATTCTCTCCGCATTAGTATCTTCGATCGCGTTGCGTCCACTCACCGCCATCAGCCGCCGCCTGGACCTGCTGACCTCCGGCCAGGTTGAGCCCACGCTTTCACTTCCGAAACGGTCGGACGAATATGGCGCGGTCTCGCACAAAATCGAACGCCTGGGCCGCCAGGTACGCGACGTAAAGGAAGTCTTCTCCGCGTTGAAAGAAAATCTGGACCAGATGATGGCCAACCTGCAGGACGGCGTCATGCTCTTCACCAGCGACTACCGCGCGGTGCTGGTCAGCGCGTCCACCGAGCGCTTTGTCGGCATGTCACGCGGAGAAATGCTGGGCAGCTATCCCGGACAGATCTTCACCCATGACTTTCCGCTCGGCCACCTGATTCTGGAAGCCTTCAACAACCACAAGGCGGTTGGCCAGGAAGAAGTGGAAGCCAAGAACGGCCACATGGTGCAGGTTGCTCTGGATTTTATTGAAGAGCGCGGCGAACGCATTGGAGCGTTGCTCACGTTGCGCGACTCTGAGTCTGTCCACCGCATTGAAGATGAAATTGAACTTTCGCGACGGCTGGCCGCCATTGGACGTCTCACGTCCGGCGTGGCTCATGAAGTCAAAAATCCCATCAACGCCATCGTGGTGCATCTGGAAGTGCTGCGCCAGAAGTTGAAAGAGATTGACCCGGACACGCGCCGCCACATGGACGTGATCGCCAGCGAGATTGCCCGCCTGGACCGCGTGGTGCAAACGCTGGTGGACTTCACGCGTCCCGTGGAACTGCGCCTGGCGGACATGGACCTGCACAAGCTTGTGGACGAAGTGGTGATGCTGGCTTCTCCCGCCGCCGGCCAGCACAATGTGACCATTGAACGCAAGGTCACGCAGGAGCCGCTGCGCACGCGCATTGATTCTGACTTGGTCAAACAAGCGGTGCTCAACATTGTGCTCAACGGCGTGCAAGCCATGCCGGAAGGCGGCGCGCTGCGCATCTCCACGCGCCGCGACACCGAAAGCGCGCTGATCACCATTCGCGACCACGGCGCGGGCATTTCTTCGGATATTCGCGACAAAATTTTTAATCTTTACTTCACAACTAAAAAAGGCGGCAGCGGGATAGGCTTGGCCATGGCTTACCGCGTGGTGCAGCTGCACAACGGATCGCTGGAGTTCACCTCCATCGCCGACCATGGGACCACTTTTTACTTGCGGTTTCCCCTGGCGGAATCGAATACAATAGATGCACCGCGCCGCGCTCCTTCTGAGGACTCGGTCAGCAAAGCATGACGTCACTTCGAAGCAAACTAGGCCTTGGTGTGCCCTTGTTGGCACTCGCGTTTCTCTGCGGCTGTCCGCTGAAGAAAGATACTGCCGCCAAAGCGCCCGCGCCCGCCCCGGAACCGACTCCCGTAGCCGCGCAGCCCACACCAACTCCAGCGCCGGCGCGAGAAGCCCAACCACAGGAAACTGCGCAAACGGCTGAAACTAAACCCGAAGAAAAGCCTCCGGTAAAGAAGCCCGCTCACAAGCGGCATCCCGTGGCCAAGAAGCCCAACCCAACGCCAACGCCAACACCGCAAGCCGCAGCGCAAGAGGCAAAAAACAATCCTCCGCCGAAACCGGACAGCAGTCCCACAGCTTCTCCACTGGCCATTGCACCCGGTCCGGTGAAAGCCGATCCGGCGCACGACAAAACAGCCACCGAACAGCTGCTGACCACGGCGGAAAACAACCTGAGCAGCATCAAGCGTGAGCTTACTTCGGACGAAAAAGATATCGTCATCCAGATCAAGGCTTTCATCACACAAAGCCGCGACGCATTGAAGAATAACGACCAGGTCCGCGCGAACAACCTCGCCGTGAAAGCCCGGCTACTTTCAGACGCACTGGCCAAGCCGTAACAGCATTCCCGCCGATCAACTCAGCAGTCCGCAATTTTTACTCGTCTCCTGCTCTCCTGTTATCCTTCCGCGCATGACTCTCTCGGTGTGCATTATCACTTTGAATGAGGAAGCCAACATTGTCCGCACGCTCCAGAGCGTGAAAGGCATTGCCGACGAAATCATTGTGGTGGATTCCGGCAGCACGGACCAGACCGTGGCCCTGGCGCAGGCCCAGGGCGCCAAAGTGTTTACTGAACCGTGGAAGGGATTCGCTCCGCAGAAAAATTCGTCACTGGCCAAAGCGACGTGTGACTGGATACTCTCACTTGACGCCGACGAAGAGGCCACCCCGGAGCTAGCGGCCAGCATCAAGAAACTGCTCACGTCAGGCAAGCAGCCGGACTTCACTGGTTACACCATGAACCGACGCAACCTTTACATGAAGCGCTGGATCAAGCGTAGCGGTTACTATCCTGACCCCAAGCTGCGGCTCATCAAACGCGGCGCCGCGGAGTTTGAGTTGCGCGCCGTGCATGAAGACATGAAAATGTCCGGGCCCCTCGGCCACCTGGAAGGCGACATGATCCACCACGCCTATCCCACGCTGGAAAGCTTCATCGAGCACGCCAACCGTTATTCAACCCTGGGCGCGCAGATGGTCGTGGAAAAAAACCCGGTGGGCTTCAGCTTCATCAACATCGTGCTGCGTCCCATGGTCCGCTTTCTCTATAGCTACATCTTCCGCGGCGGCTTTCTGGACGGACGCGAGGGCCTGCTGGTGTTGATGACCCACGCATCGTATGTTAGCTGGAAATACGCGAAGGCGTGGGAGATGTCGAAGGACAAGATTGGCAATTGAGTAATTTGAATTGGGTAATTGGGTAATTGAACTACCACAGATTCCGATCGACAGATTCCCATTGATGAAGAACTGGCCGGTGATCACCAAGGCACTGCCCAGGACTGCCACCTCCCTTCGACCGCCTTCCCCCCGTCGACCTCGGGTAAAAAGCTACAGGCAATGGGACGCCCATCCGCTGGCTGGTAGCGCAATCTTTTCTTACGCGGCTTTCCGGGCAGCGCGCGAAGCCTTGGCCGGATTGCAGATCGCGGTCAAAGCTTTGCAGATTTCACTCATTGTCTTTACGATATCGGACACGTGATTCCAAGGCAAGCAAGCATTGTAAGCAGGAAAACCTGCGCAACGGCTTTGTTGTGAGGCTCCCACAAATTGTCTGCGAGAAATTTTATTTCGCTATTGATTCGTAATAAAAAAGGTGGTAAACTGCGTCATCGCCCCAGGGCGAGGTTGAATTTTAAAGATCTTTGACAAATTGCGAAGCTGGTTTGTGACGGTCTGGTATCTGCCCGGAGCAGACAAGCACGAGGGCTCGAAAACGGCGCCGAAAAGAGAGGGGAAAAGACCCTCGGCTGCCTTATGACTGTCTTGTCGAATTGAGGTTTAGCCTTTGTTTGCAACAAAAACGTAGAAAAGGGGGTGGGGGTCGTAAGGTTTACTGGAAGGTAAACGCTGATCGAGGTGATTGGGTGATCGGCACGTGATCGGGTGATCGGCAAAAAGCAAACAGGTCTTACCGCAGAGGACGCAGAGGTCGCAAAGACTGACTGATTGGGATGAATCGCCTAAGTCCTAGGCCTTGGGATGAAGGCGGCGTGGTGTTCTGAAGTCAGGCAGTAAATCATCAGCGTCGAGAGAACTCCCTGAAGCGGCTTTGGTGATCTTAAGCATCCTCGGGATCCTTCGACTCTCACTCATTCCGCGTTGCGAAACTCGCGATCGCTCAGGATGACAGGTTGCAGAGAGCATCGTTCAACCTGAAAGGATGAAAAGATAAATTGCTTTCAGGGATGAACGCACCAGCGGTGCTTACTTTCTTCCTTCCTTCTTCTGCGCCAGCACCAGTCCACGCGGCGTGGGCATCAGGACTACGGAAATCAGGCCTTCCTGTTCCAGCTTGAGCGCAGCATCGCGGACGGTCTTCAGGTGCGAACTAGCGTCATGCATCAGCACCAGGCCTGTCGGATTTACCTGGGGA
This sequence comes from Acidobacteriaceae bacterium, assembly GCA_025357215.1. Classification (GTDB taxonomy): domain Bacteria; phylum Acidobacteriota; class Terriglobia; order Terriglobales; family Acidobacteriaceae; genus Angelobacter. The sequence continues at coordinate 6,365 of JANXPR010000496.1, forward strand.
AGAAAGTGCCGGACTTCCTGTTCGCGCAGCTCGACCACGGAATCGCAAAACAGCATGTCGATGGTCCCGGTGATTTTCACTTCCAGGCTGGGTTGCTGGCG
>JANXPR010000231.1 GCA_025357215.1 Acidobacteriaceae bacterium
ATCGCATTGACGTTTCCTGGCTGTGGACGCTGCTGCATCACCAATCGGCCATCACCAAGGACGGCTATCTGAAACGCCCCGCCCTTACCGAAGACGGCGTGGAACCCGCCACCAACGCCGACCACGTAAAGGCCGGAACAAAATTCACTCGCGAGCTGTTCGACAAACTCTGGACGTACCACAACGAGTGGACGCAGGCTTTCTTCGCCGAACTGGACAAGCGCGGCGATCCCGGACGTTTTGACCGCACCAAGGCCGACGTCATCATGGAGATCCTGAAGAAGCAGTTGCTTTCGCCGCACTACATACAGCACAGCGCGCGCGTGCTGTTCGTCGTCGGCCAAGCCAGCGTTAAAGAGGGCGCACAACTACTGGAAGCCATCTTCGATCTTACGCGAGAGGAAGCGGTAAAACGCGTGCAGGCCGGAACCCTGAGCGCCGCCGCGCTGGCCGCGCATGATTACGTGTTCGATATTTTTGTGTAGGCGTCGAACGATTGTTGATCTCAAAAGGGGGCGAAGCCCGCGGTGGCGCTGAGCCCCTTGCCACCGGTGCCTAATGCTTGCGCTGGGGCCATGGCTTCGGGCGGTTTGGAGCGAAGCAACATGAACCTTAGACGCGGCACTGGTGTGTGCATTCGATTAAGGGCATCCCCTGTGAGTATCTTGTGTACAACGCGACATCGTCGCTCATGATTGCTCGCCTACCTGCCGCCGATTAATGTTATTTTCAGGGTGGTGACTAAAACGCAGTGAGTAACGCATCCAACATGGCTTCCCTTCCTCAACAGTCCGCCCCTGAATGTCCGCTTTGCGGCGGCACCGGATGGAAGTCCGTTGAGCTTTCCGGCAAGGCCAATCGCGTGGCCCGTTGCGACTGCCGCATCGCCTTGCGCAGCCAGCGTTTACTGGAGCTCGCCGATATCCCCAAGCGTTACGAGCACTGCACCTTGGCCGACTTCACCACGGATTTTTCTGGTGCGCACCGGTCTTTAGCTGCGGCAAGGCTGGCCGCGGGCAGGTTTGTGGAAGAGTATCCGGTGGAAAAGACTGGACTGCTGTTCATCGGCAGCATTGGCACCGGCAAAACGCATCTGGCCGTGGGCATCATGCAAGAGTTGATTCGCGGTAAGGGCGTGCCTTGCCGGTTCTGCGACTATCGCGAGTTGCTCAAGGAAATCCAGAACTCGTATAACGCAAGCGTCCAAACCACGGAGCTGGAAATCCTGCGCCCGATCTTTGACGCCGAAGTGCTGGTGCTGGACGAGTTGGGCGCCGTAAAGCCCAGCGAGTGGGTCTGGGACACCGTAAGCCACATCCTGAACAGCCGCTACAACGACAAGAAGACCACCATCATCACCACCAACTTCCCCAACCTTCCTCCGGGTGAAATGCAGGCTCCGCGCGGTTCGGCCTCTGATTCCGCGCGCCACGCCGCGCGCGGCGAGACTCTGGGCGACCGCATCACTGAACGCATGCGCTCCCGCCTGCTGGAAATGTGTCGCGTGGTGCAGATGGAAGGCGCTGACTTCCGTCAGAAGGTGCAAAGCGCAAATTTCCGGTAGCCGTTTTCTCAAAGCGCTCCGTGCAAAAACCATACCCTTCAGTAGCTGTCATTCCGACAGCCACGTTAAGCGCGCGCGCGTTTTCTTCAGCGCGCAAGCAGTGGCGGAGGAATCTGCCCTGCCCCAAACTCCAGCAACAGCAGATCCCTCGGGTCCTACTCAGCCGCTAATGAAAACGCGGCCTCGTTTTACGGACTACTCGGGATGACAATTCAAAAAGGTAACGACTCATTCCTCCGTCCATCCCAAATCGCCCTTGACCAAGCGGCTGATTTATCCTTCCTTATCCGTGTTATCTGTGAAAATCAGTGGTGAAATTGCTGACCAACTCCATCCCGTTCTCGCCGGACCACGCCGCGGACTTCTTCGCTCAATTCCCCGCAGCTCCCGCCGTCTTTCTTTTGCGCGGAGAGGACGCCGCCGCCGATCCCTACGTCAGCAAGACTGCCAATCTTCGCCGACGGCTGCTGCGCCTGCTGGCACCGCCTGAATCGCAATCCAAGCGGCTGAATTTGCGCGAACGTGTCGCCCGCATCGACTATGCGCTCACCGGATCGGACTTTGAATCGGGCGTGCTGCTGTACAAGATTCTGCGCCAGGAATTTCCCAAGACGTATCAGAAGCGTTTGCGCCTGCACATGGCGCCGCTGATCAAGTTCAATCTGGAAAACGAATATCCACGGGCGTATGTCACGAATAAGCTGGGAAAGCTTACGGGAAAGACGCGTTACTACGGGCCGTTTCGCTCGCGCGCCGTGGCGGAAAAGTTCCTCAACGACTCGCTGGACTTATATAAGATGCGCCGCTGCACGTTTGACCTGAACCCTGACCCCAAGTATCCCGGCTGCGTTTATTCAGAAATGAAGATGTGCCTGGCGCCGTGCTTCAAAGGCTGCACGGACGAAGCCTACTTGGCGGAAGTAGCGCGCGTGCAGGCTTATCTCGATTCCGGCGGTGATTCGCTGCTGAGCGAACTCGAAGCCGAGCGCGACCGGCTTTCCACTGATCTGGATTTTGAAGGCGCCGCGCAGCAACATGCGAAGATCACCAAGCTCAAGGGCGTGCTGGCGTTGGGTGACGATATCTGCCGCCGTCTTGATCAGCTGGACGCCGTGATCATCCAGCCTAGCGCGGCGGCAAAGTCAGGGTCGTTGTTTCGTTTTAGTAAAGGCGAGCTGGCCGGGCCGTACATTTTTACGGTCGAGACTCCAGTCACAGAGGAACCGCAAGCGGCCGAAACAAAAGCCGCGGAGCAAGGTGCTCTTGAGCTGGATTTCTCCGAAAAGCCTGCGCCCGAGAAAACAGCGGCCACAAAAACCGCCACCCCTTCTTTAGAAGACCGCGTCCGCACCGTGCTTCCAGAGCTTATCCCCGCAGGCGCGCGGACGGCAGCACAATTCGCGGAAGAACTGGCGATCCTGAAGCGGTGGTACTACCGCACGCACAAAGTAGGAGAAATCATTCTGGCGAACGAAAAGAGCGAGTTGTCTGTGAGAAAAATCGCCAACGCCATCAACCGCGTGCTCAAGGGCGAGAAGAATCTTGAAACCACAAAGGACACAAAGGGGCACGAAGGGCCGGCCCAAATCAACACGCCACCTTTGTGATCCTTCGTGCCCTTTGTGGTTAAGGCTTTTCGGCGGTTCTCGCAGAAGATTTCCGGAATACCACTTTGATTCCGTCACGCCATCTTTCATCCACACCCACCAGAGCCCATTCAATTTCCGGCGAAAAATACCGCAAGATGGTATCCACGGAAGGATGTACTCGCAACGAGGGCGCCACCAGGATCAACAAAGGCTTTAGCGACGAAAGCTGCATGCCGGGAAAATATCCATGTTGCTGGAATTCACCGCGCTGGTGGTGCCACAGCACGCGGGCCCAATAGTCCAGCCCTTGCAGTGGCAAGTGGATATCTTCGTCGGCCTTCAACTCCAGCACGGCCAACCGGCCATCATGCGTGCAGGTCAGCACGTCAATCATGGCGCGATCCGACGCGGAGAATGCCGGGACCTGGGAATAGACGCTCGAAGGCACAGCGCCCAGCCGCGAACCCCCAAATCGCGAGTCTTCGAATCGAGAATCGCCAAACCGAGAATCTTCAAATCGAGAGTCGCTCAATCGAGAGCCGCCAAACCGAGAGTCTATGGCCGCGACGTTCTTGAATACCAGCGATTCCAGCCAGCGTTCGGGATACATCCGCCACAGGGGATCGTGGCGGTCGCCGTCAACGCAGCGGACATCGGCCACAGCCTTGGCAAAGGCCGCAAATGTCGCCGCGCTTTCGTCTGTCAATCGCGCTTCAAATCCGGGTACGCCGAAAACGATTTCTTCTTCCACCGCAAATGTTCCCGGCTTGTTGACGGCACGTACCCGGGCAATTTCCATTCCGTGTATGCGGAAGGCGATTTCGGATGGCGAAAGCACCGTGGCCTCGGCTTCGGGTGCAAGCGCCGTTACCTTGCGGATTGCCGCGTCAAAGCGCAAACGGGTTTGTGCCGTGTCTGCACAGCGCACCAGCCGTGTTTGCACGTTGCCGGTATCGCGGATGTCAATCTCGTTCAGCGACTCGTCGCGTTCTTCAAGTTCGAAAAGCTGAAACTTTGCGGCCTGGTGGTTCAGGTGGGCCATGCGTATGCGTAGCGTCGCGGAACTTTTCGGAGGAACGTAAAGCCGCAGTCCTTCTACAACACCGCGCGCGGCTTCGCGTTCGCGGCACGCGGAGAGCCAGAGCAGGCCAAAGGTCAGGGCGGCGTCCACGGAGCTTTGCGTCTCTTGCGAGCTAACGCCAAGCACGGCAATTGAACTGCGTCCTTTGCGCAACAATCCGCGCGCGTAGACGGGAGAAAAGCTTTGCTCCAGGTCCATGGAAGTGGACAGCGCTGCTTTATCCAGTTTCCAGTCCAGTTCGTGGCGGCGAATCAACTGCGTGAGCAGCCGGGCAAATTTTGCGCGGGCGGATTTTCGTGCCGTAGGAGTGCGGCGATCACGATCGCGGCAGATCTCCAGCTTATGAGGGCGCGCTTGCGCAAAGCGCCGGACCGTTAACGTCATCACGCCGTTTTTGGTTTCGGCGGCGAGAACATTGCGGACCAGATTCCGCTCTTCTGACCACAGATGCAGAAGACATTGATCGCGTTCGGATGAAAGCGAGTATTGCGCGGATTCCAGATCGAAGATGATCTGACCGTCTTCTATGACCACGCCACTGCGGGCTTCGGAGAGAAATTCCTGGAGCGAGCGTGCGAGAAGGTTGGCTTGCATGAGCGGACATGCCGGGCAAGAGGGATTGATCTCCCGCCCGGCGAAAGGCTTCTAGTCTAGTTGACCACCAGTGTGAGCGTCTGTGTAGCTGGTGAACTGGCGCCGGTGGCCGTGACTATGATGCCGTAAGTACCCACAGGTGTGCCGTTTGGATTCGGAGTGGGTGTGGGCACTGGAGTTGGCGTTGGCGGGGGTGTGGTCGTTCCGCCGCCTCCGCATCCTCCTATTGCGCAGAAGAGCAACACCACGGCTGCGGAAACGGCCAGCCGGCGTCGCGTACGTTTTGTATTCAGTGCGGTTGCGGCCAGTGTGGCAAAGGCCAGCACGAACATCAAAACAAGGGGCTGACCGTCGCCCGGTAAACGGAACTGCTGGAGAGCCGCTCCGGCGCGCGACGTAGTTGTGATTGTTACCGTTTCAGTGCCGGAAGCCGTTAACGATGTTGGGCTAAAGCTGCAGGCAGCGCCCTTGGGCAACCCAGAGCAGGCAAAAGTTACGGTTCCCGCGACGGGGCCAAGGGTGAGCGAAAGCCCATAAATAGCCGGTGAGCCGGCAGCTACCGTGGACGTACCGGTGCCGGTGAGCGCAATTGCGATGGCCGGATTTACGATGACTCCGAACGTCGCGGTGTTGTTGGTCAGGACCGCATCACCCCCGCCGGAAACCGTCATGGTCGCGCTGGAGTTGGCCGGTGCAGTGTTGGAGACATTAAAAGTAACGGTGATCGCGGCGAAGCCCATGGCCACGGGAAGGGCGTCGGCCCGGGTGCAACTCAGCGTGGCCAGCGTGCACGTCCAACCGGGTCCGCTGATGGCGGTGGCCGTGAGTCCTGCGCTGAGCGTGTTGGTGACGGTAACTGTCCCTGAGGAACTGACGTTACCTTGGTTGGCCACTCCAACCAGATAGCTCCCGCCGTTTTGTCCTTGCGCAAAACTTCCAGACGACTGAAGCGGCGCAATGTTCAGGTCCACCGCCTGAGGAACGATCTTTGTGACGTCGTTGGACGTATTGTTGGCCGCAGTGGTATCACCTCCGCCGCTCACTGTGGCGGTGTTGGTTACCGACGCCGGCGCATTGGCCGCCACATTTACATTCAGAGCTAATTGCGGATAAGTATTGCCGGCCGGCAGCGCGTCGGCCCGTGTGCAAGTGAGCGGGTTGGCGGTGACGGCCGAGCACGTCCACCCGGTTCCGCTCCACAAAGTGGCCGTCAATCCGGCGGGAACGGTGTCAGTCACCGTGACCGTTCCAGATGAGGCAAGCGCACCGCCGTTGCCGACAATAATGTTGTAGCCTCCCGTGAGGCCTTGAACAAAGGAAACTCCAAAGTGTGAACTCGTGACCGAAAGGTCGGGGCTGTTAACGATGGCCTGCGCAGTCACGGTCCCATTAAAACCGCCTGAGTTGACATCCACTGCGGTGACCGTCTGGCTACCCACGGTATTCAACGTGATCGAGAAAGTGTGGGCGCCGCTGTCGGCGGCCGTGAAAGTGTAATCCGCAGGCAGTACCGCAGAACTATCAGAGCTGGTGAAGTGCACCGTGCCAACATAATTTGGCAATAAAGGAACCAGGCTTCCCCGGATCGTTAGAGTCAGGTTGCTGCCTACTCCCTGGGAAACAGTGGTGGGAAAGACCATATCGAAACCTGGAGGCGAGCTAACGCAATCACCTTGCAGGTTGGAAAACTCGGATTGGATGGTGTAGGGATTTCCGCCGGCGTTTACTGTCGCGTCCTGTCCGCCGCAGAGGTCGCCGATTTCGCCCATGTCCGGTGGGAAGTCGTACCAGCCGAGTGGCGGCGCAAAGCCGGCCGGAGCCGATCCCACTAGGGCGTCCGTCACAGCCTCTGACATTTCGTGGCTGGTAACCGCCGTTGTGTTCTGGAACAAAGTGCCTTTGCCACACCCGGTGGAACATCCGCCGGTAAAGTCAGGAAGCACGCCATAAGGAACAAATTTGGGCGTGATGTTGCTCAGGGTATTTGAATGGTAGGCGCAAAACTGCACGCAGCTCTTCGTCTGCGGATCGAGTTGAATGGTCACGCCCGGAGGAAAGTAGATTACGTAAAGGCTCTCAATGTTGCCGGTTGCGTCCGCGAGCGGCTGCGGTAAGTGTCCGGCCGTGATTTGCGCGGCCAGTTCGGTTTGCACCTGTGTGTCGGTAACCGTGCAAACGGTTGGGCCGGGACATATCGAAGGCGCAATCGTGACCGCGCCGTCAAACTGCCCGCGCACGATGCTTTGGTTGGTGCTGACGGCGGGAGCCGCGGCGCCCAGGATTCCCGTGGTCGAGTACTCCGTAAGCAAATCGTAGAAGCGGCTATTCGTGATGTCCGTAAAGAACTGCCCAATGCCACCGGTGACGGCGGTGTTGATGTTTGGTCCCCAGAAAACCGCCACCACATGGACCTTTGAGATCACCGGACCGCCCCAGTACGTCAGGTGCGCGCCTGGGGGAGCCGCCAGGCCCTTCACGGCGTTCGCGCTGTTTCGGCCAAAGGGGACAATATGCACCCGTCCTGCTGGAGTTTGCGGCGCCTGTGCCGCCGCCTGGATAGGACCAAGGTCCGGCGTTCCCGCACCCGCAGTTGCCGATCCGGCTGTCGGATCGACGGCAGAGCTTTGGCCAAACACCCTGCCTGTGCAGAATAGCGCCATCGTTAAAAGTAGGAAGATTGTGCAGCGGGAAAAACAAGATGAAGAGCGGATGGAGCGATCAAAGCTACCGGGAAGGTACATGCTACTCCTCTTAAAGCTGGGCTAGTGGCCGCGAATAAGATGAACCTTAGTCTACGTAGCCAGATCGCGGGTAGTCAACGAGTCCTTATCAGGGGTAAAAGTAACGATAGGCCAGTTTGCGAATAGCTACTGCCTATGGCTCCTATGCCATTTTCCTTGTTGATGTAATGAACTAAATCCCACCCGGCTGCTTTTTCCCGGTCCGAACCGGCGAAGTGAAGCGAATTTGCGACAGGTACTTCCGGCTTTGTCCGCCATTTACTCGCGCTGCGCGGAGTGCGACAATAATCACAGCGCACGAGGTCTTGAGTGCGTCAACATACGAGCGTCGAACATACCCCCTGGCGCATCTAAATACCTGAGTATTTAAGACCACCATCAAGGATCTATGACACACACTCAATCCCTTTTCTTTCAGAAATTTGCTATCACGCCGAATGACCTGCAGCGGTATCTGGGCGAAGCGCTTTCCGCCGGCGGCGAATACGCTGACCTGTATTTCGAATATCTGACTTCCACATCGATTGCGGTGGAAGAATCCATTGTGAAGTCGGCGTCGCAGGGGATTTCAGCGGGATGTGGAGTGCGTGTTCTTTCCGGTGAGCGTACTGGGTATGCCTACACAGACGATCTGGCTCCCGAAAAAATCATGCGTGCCGCGCGGACGGCCGCTCTCATTGCGCGCGGTCCTGCCACACAGCCGGTCCAGAATCTTAAGGAAGCCGCGGGCCACCAGCTCTACCAAGTGTCTTCCCCTTCGGCGGACGCGGACATCGCTTCCAAGCTCGAGCTGGTCATGCGTTCGGACAAAGCCGGCCGCGCTTTCGATCCGCGCATTGTTCAGGTACGGGCCTCGTATGTAGATGAGCTTCGCCAGATCCTGGTGATCGGTTCCGACGGAACTTACGCGACTGACGTTCAGCCCATGGCACGTTTCAGTGTGAGCTGCATTGCCAAGTCCGGCGAGAATTCCGCGCGCGGAGCCTCCGGTGGCGGCGGACGCGTTGGCCTGGACTTCTACCAGAACGAAAAGACACCCGAATACTACGCGACGGAAGCTGCGCGGCAGGCGATCATCCAGCTCGATGCTCGCGAAGCCCCAGCGGGCGAAATGGAAGTGGTGCTTGGTCCGGGATGGCCGGGAATCCTGCTGCATGAAGCTATCGGTCACGGTCTGGAAGCCGATTTCAACCGCAAAGGCACTTCGGCGTTCGCAGGGCTGATCGGCAAGCGCGTGGCTTCAGAGAAGTGCACGGTGGTGGACAACGGCACGTTGCCTTCCCGCCGCGGCTCCATCAACGTGGACGATGAAGGCTCGCCCACGCAAAACACTGTCCTGATTGAAAAAGGGATTCTTAAGGGCTATTTGAGTGACAAGCTTTCGTCCAAGCTGATGGGCATGCCAGACACCGGCAACGGACGCCGTGAAAGCTATGAGCACATTCCCATGCCGCGCATGACGAATACCTACATGCTGGCGGGCGAAGACACTCCGGAAGACATCATCAAGTCCGTGAAACGCGGCTTGTACGCCGTGAATTTCGGCGGCGGCCAGGTGGATATCACCAACGGCAAGTTCGTTTTTTCTACTTCCGAAGCCTACATGATCGAAGACGGCAAGGTCACCGCTCCACTGAAGAACTGCACGCTGATCGGCAACGGTCCAGACGCGCTGACGAAAGTTTCCATGGTCGGCAATGACCTTAAGCTGGATGAAGGCGTGGGCACATGCGGTAAAGACGGCCAGTCCGTGCCCGTAGGCGTGGGCATCCCCACTATTAAGCTGGACAGCATGACCGTGGGCGGCACGGCGCGTTAATCCGCGACATAGGCGTAAAGACGAAAAGGAATTGCATGGCCACCAAGACAGAAGTCGTTCCCACGGAAACCGATCTGCGTAATCTCGCCACGGACGTTGTGGACCGCGCCATGAAAGCCGGGGCCACCGCGGCGGAATCCGTGGTTCGTGAAGGCAATGAGTTTTCCACGGTCGTCCGCATGGGATCAGTGGAGACACTGAAGGAGTCCGGTTCGCGCGCCATGGGACTGCGCGTTTTCATGGGACAGCGTTCCGCCAGCACATACTCCAGCGACTTTACTGAAGACGGTATCCAGCGTCTGGTGAAGGGCGCGGTCGAACTGGCGCATGTAACTTCTGAAGATTCGTTTTCCGGACTGCCCGACCCCAGCGAACTCGGTTCTTTATCCAACGACCTGCAACTCTACTTTGACGACGTCTACTCCTTGCCGCCGGAAGAGCGCATTGACTATGCCCGTCGCGCCGAACGCGCCGCCCTGGATGTTGACCCGCGCTTGAAAAATTCCGATGGCGGCAGTTTTGACGCCGGTACCGGACACAAAGTTCTGGCCAACTCGCTGGGCTTTGTCGGCGAATATCGCCGGTCGTCGTGTTCGCTGAGCGCCGTGCCTATTGCGCAGGTAGAAGGCGGCTCCATGCAGCGCGACTATTGGTTCTCCGTGGCGCGCACGCTGGCCAAACTCGATTCGCCGGAAGCGGTGGGCCGGGAAGCGGCGCGACGCACACTTCGCCGCATTGGTGCGCGCAAGATATCATCCACGGAAGCGCCCATCGTCCTTGATCCCATGGTTTCAGTTTCAATTCTGGGAAATATTTTTGAAGGCGCCACGGGTGATGCGGTGTATCGCCAGTCGTCATTCATGGCCGGCAAGTTGGGTGAGAAGATTGCCGGCAGCAACATCACCGTGATTGACGATGGCACCATCGTCGGCGGCTTTGGCAGCGAACCGTTTGACGGTGAAGGCGTCCCCACGCGCCGCACCGTGGTCATTGAAAACGGCGAGTTGAAATCTTACCTGCTGAACACATACACCGCCCGCAAACTGGGGATGAAAACCACCGGCAACGCGTCCCGCGGGCTGGCTGGGAGCCCGGGCATTGGCGCCGGCAACTTCTTCCTTCAGCCGGGAACACGCACACCACAACAGATCATTGGCGACGTGAAGCGCGGGTTCTACGTCACCGAATTCATGGGCTTTGGCGTGAACCTGGTCACGGGAGATTTCTCTCGTGGCGCGAGCGGCCTGTGGATAGAAAACGGCGAACTCACCTATCCGGTGGAAGAAGTCACCGTGGCCGGCAATTTGAAAGACATGCTGAACAACATCTCGGAAATCGGCAATGACCTGGTGTTCCGCGGATCGTCGGCGTGCCCCACACTGCGCATTGACGGGATGACCATCGCCGGGGCTTAAGTTATGTCGCTCCGCTCCAAACCGCTCAACAGCTTGGCTTGATTCCAGAACGTGGACGCTCCTGAAACAGCGGGCTCGGCAGCGCAAGTCGGCCTCGCCCTTAACGTGGTCGTAGTAGAATCAGCTCGATGGCCGACATCGAAAATCCGCAGCCGTTTCCTGAACCAACTTTGACGGAAGAACGCGGCAAGGGCCCCATGGCAATTGGCGTGGTGGTTGTGCTCTTGGCTGTGGTGGCCGTGATCGTCGTGACGCGGTTGGGCCAGGTTAAGCCGCAGGTGGCGGATCCCTACATTGCCAAGCTGGAAATTGGCGGACTGCACATGGCGCGGGCAGAAAACTTTGCCGGCGGATCAGTGACCTACATCCTGGGCCACATCGCCAACAACGGCGACAAGAAAATCACCGGCGCGCGCGTGCGGGTGATCTTCAAGAACTCGATTGGTGAAATTTCGCAAAAAGATGTTGTGCCGGTCGCCGTGCGCGTGCCCAACGCGCCGTATGAGGATTATGGTCCGATTGAGTCGTTTCCCCTGGGCGCCGGACAAGCCCGCGACTTCCGCGTAACGCTGGAGTTCGTCACTCCTGACTGGGACGGGCAGGTGCCGCAAGTGAAAGTGGTGAGCGTTTCTTATTAGCTAACCACCTAATTTCACCGCAAAGGACGCGAAGGCTTTTTCTTCAAGTCCCGAGAGCAGCGAAAGATCCCTACATCCTGAAACACTCTAAAAATTGTCATTCCGAGGCCTACGCCGAGGAATCTGCTTTTGACGTTCCGCGACGCAAAGCAGATTCCTCGCTGCGCTCGGAATGACAATTCCTGAAAGAAGTCTAGACAATAGGGATTCCTCGCTACGCCTGGGATTTCAGAAGTAGTTCCGCTCTATGTTTCAGATTGATATCTTTGCGCGCTTTGTGTCCGTCGCGGTCAATCGCTCCGGCCACTGCTAAAATCAAACCATGTCTGAAACCAAGACCATCCGGCTGACCGAGCAGGTAAAAGCCGCGGGTTGAGCAAGCAAGCTAAGTCCGGCGGCGCTGGACTCGGTGCTTGGGAAATTAGCCCGGCAACATGATCCGAATGTACTGGTTGGCTTTGACACCGCCGACGACGCCGGAGTGTACAAAATTTCGGCGGAGCTGGCGCTCGTCCAGACGACAGACTTTTTCACGCCAATCGTGGACGACCCGTTCACCTTCGGTCAGATTGCCGCTACCAACGCCCTGAGTGACGTCTACGCGATGGGCGGCAAGCCCATGAGCTCTCTGGCCATCGTCTGTTTTCCTGACAAGGGTGATCTCGACGTCCTCTACCAGATCCTGGCTGGTGGACTTTCCAAAATGATGGAAGCCGGCTGCACAGTGATTGGCGGACACAGCGTCCGCGATCCGGAAATCAAGTTTGGTTACGCGGTGACCGGGACTATCCATCCTGACCGCATTTGGGCCAACGCGGGAGCCAAAGTCGGCGACAAGTTGATTTTGACTAAAGCCATTGGCACCGGCGTGATCTCCACGGCCATCAAGCAAGGCAAAGTCCAGCAGGAATGGATTTATGCGGCGACCAAGTCCATGACCACACTGAATGCCAAGGCCGCTGAAGTTGCGGTGAACGGCAAATTCCGCATTCATGCCGCCACGGACATCACCGGCTTTGGCTTGATCGGCCACGCCCGCGAGATGGCCGCCGGCAGCAAGGTGAGCGTGCGGATTTCATCGGCGAAAATCCCGATGATTCCCGGCGCGCTGGATTGCGTTCGTGCCGGACTGATTCCCGGCGGGCTGAACAACAATCGCGACTTTGCCGAGTGCCTGGTCGACTATGAAGGCGAAATTTCCGCAGATGTGAAGACGATCCTTTTTGATCCGCAGACGGCGGGAGGCCTGTTGCTGTCAGTCGCGGGAGAAGATTCGGCCGCGCTGGTGAATGCATTGCAAGCCGCCGGCGTTCCGGCGGTAGAGATTGGGGATGTAGTCGCGGAAGGCAAGCCGCTGATCAGAGTTTCATAACCGCGTTAGCCTCGGCCGTTCACCTCAAGCCGAGAGAAAGATTTCGAACCGATTGAATAATAGATTCGGAAATAGCAGGAGCCTCCGTCAAGGACAAAAACCATTTCCTGTTTCCAATCAAGACTATCGGACCGGCAAAAAGCGTTGATAAAAATCTGTTTTTCGCCGTCGATCACAACACCAACGTATTGCCTCTTGTAGTTAGGCAACTCCTTTAATATCCATTCTTTTTCGTCGATTGCCTCGTATGCCGTGGCGGGAGACGATTGCAGAAAACCCCGCAGCCGTGTTTCTGCTTCCGCAACGTCTCTGGGTGTCGGCATCCAAGGTTTGTCGGCGGGAAGTATTACGCCTTCGTACCCTTCGCCATGAACGATCATTGGTTTCATCTCAACTGGCTGCCGCGGTGGAGCAGTGTGGCAACCGAGGAAGACACCGGCAAAGAGCAGGACGCTCATGAATCGCATGCGTATTAGACGATCTGAAATCTGATTTGTGAAGTAAGCAAGTTCGCAACCGATAAAACCGATTGGCGAGAACTCCCTGTGGCGGCATGGCGGAAGGAAACTCCCTCGGGATCTTTCGACGCGCCCTTAGCCGCTTACGCTCCAGCGGGCTTGCTCAAGATGACAGATGTTAAGAAAGTCGTCCCCAATAACACAAAGGCAGTATTTACAGTACTTCTAGTTGCTCTCGTCGTTCCGCTCCACGGTCATCAACAACACCACAGCGGCCACCAGCAGTCGGCGGTCGAGCTTCTTGTCGTGATCCTGACTGAAGTCGACTTTCATCGTCGGGACAAAGAAGTTCCATACCCGTTTGGCGGTACCGGCTTTGGCGCCGCCCATTTCAAAGGAATAGCCCTTCAAAATCATGTTGCCGAGGAAGCGGCGCACCATGGCCCGCAGCAGCGAGTCTTCGCGGACGGCGCCCACCTCATGCTCTTCCGCGTCCAGGATCTTCCATTCCGCACGGACGAAAGACTTCCATCCCTGGCGCTTGAGCACGCCCACTTTCTGGTCGAGCGCGGAATCAGTCACGTCAAAGGCCGCGCCAAAATCCAGGACCTTGCGGCCGCGAATGCGGAGCAATTCCTGGGTCTGGGATTCGTCGGTAAACACGCGGATGTCGTCTTTCAGGCTGAACATTTCCTGGCGCAGGTAGGCCAGGGGTGCGCCATCTTCATCGCGAAGAAAAAAAGCTGGAGCCATGGAAGCCATCTTCTGGCGGGCGACGAAGGTGTCGCGATCAAAAATTGACGCGCGTGGACCATTGAGCGGGCGGACGGATTCCACGGTACTGGTTGCCATGACGGAACAGCCTCCGACAACATCTGCACTGCCGAAAAAACCGTGGTGGTGGAAAAAAGCCCGGCAGCAAATCGGGGAGTGAAGAGACTGTAAGCCGGAAAGCCTCTTGTCCACAAGGCGAAAGCCGTGTTCATGGGGTTACGAGAGGCCGTATGCGGCCTAGGGCAAGCGCCGTAGATGGGCGCGAAAAGCGGGCAAGAAAACAGGGCAGCCGGAGCTGCCCTGCGGGTATCTGGTAGTGATCCGTTCTTAAGCGGGTGAAGGCTTGCCGGATGCCGGAGCAATCCCCGTGCGACCTGCCTCGGGCCGCAGTACCTGCTGCGTGGCGCCGTCGTCGCCCTTGGAGGGGATGACCTTGGCTGGCAGCGGTTTGCCCTCGATAAGCAGCTTAAGCTCGGTAGCGTCCAGGATCTCACGCTCCAGCAGGGCCTCGGCGATCCGCACCAGCGTCTCGCGGTTTTCGGTGATCAGCTTTTTGGCGTTTTCATAACCGGCGGTGATGAAGGTGCGAACCTCGGCGTCGATCTCGCGGGCCGTCTGTTCACTGAAGTCACGATGCTGGGCAATTTCGCGTCCCAGGAAAATCTGCTCGTCTTTCTTGCCGAAAGTGAGCGGTCCCAGCTTGCTCATGCCCCATTCGCAGACCATCTTGCGCGACATATCGGTGGCCCGCTCAAGGTCATTGCTGGCGCCGGTGGACATCTGGTTGAGGAAGATTTCTTCCGTCAGGCGTCCGCCCATCAGCACGGCCAATTCGGTCTCCAGGTAGTCGCGAGTCACATTGTGGCGGTCAGTTTCCGGCAACTGCATGGTCAAACCCAGCGCCATGCCGCGCGGAATGATCGTAACTTTGTGCAACGGATCGGCGTTCGGCATAAGCGCGGCGACAATTGCGTGCCCGGCTTCGTGGTACGCCGTGACTTTCTTTTCCGCGTCCGTCAGCAGCATGCTCTTGCGTTCCGCGCCCATCAGGACTTTGTCCTTGGCCAGCTCAAAGTCATACATCAGCACGGATTTGCGGTTGCAGCGCGCGGCGTTCAACGCGGCTTCATTGACCATGTTCGAGATCTCGGCGCCGGAGAAGCCCGGCGTGCCGCGAGCCAGAATGGAAAGATCAACGTCTTCATTCAAGGGAATCTTGCGGGTGTGCACGCGGAGAATCTCTTCGCGTCCGCGGACATCAGGCAGTGGCACGACAACGCGGCGATCAAAGCGTCCCGGGCGCAGCAACGCCGGATCCAGCACGTCTGGCCGGTTGGTGGCCGCAATCAGGATCACGCCTTCGTTGGATTCAAAGCCGTCCATTTCGACGAGCAGCTGGTTCAAAGTCTGTTCGCGTTCGTCATGCCCACCGCCCAGGCCCGCGCCACGATGGCGGCCCACGGCGTCAATTTCGTCAATGAACACGATGCAGGGCGCGTTCTTCTTGCCCTGTTCAAACAGGTCGCGTACGCGGCTTGCGCCCACGCCCACGAACATTTCCACAAAGTCCGAACCGGAGATGCTGAAGAACGGAACGTTGGCTTCACCGGCAACGGCGCGGGCCAGCAAGGTTTTGCCGGTGCCCGGGTGGCCGACGAGCAAAACGCCCTTGGGAATGCGTCCGCCTAATTTCTGGAACTTTTGCGCTTCGCGCAGGAACTCGATGATCTCGCGTAGTTCTTCCTTGGCTTCATCCACGCCGGCCACGTCTTTGAACGTGATCTTCTTCTGCTGCATGGAGAGCAGGCGCGCGCGG
>JANXPR010000054.1 GCA_025357215.1 Acidobacteriaceae bacterium
ATGACGGACGTCCCGTCCGCCTGCTGGGCGCGCATACTGACGTTACAGCGTTCAAACTGGCCGAAGAACAGTTGCGCGCGGCCGAACGGAAATATCGCGATCTCTATGACAACTCGCCGGACATGTATATGTCCGTGGACGCCGCCAGCGGCATCATTACCGAGTGCAACCAGACGCTGGCCTACCTGACGGGTTACGACAAACAAGAAGTGATCGGGCATCCCGTTGCTGCTTTCTTTGCCGCGGAAAGCGGCACAACGGTTTCCCGTCTTATGTCCACGCTGGGCAGCGCGGCCGGCAATCAGATTGCAGAGCTTTCCATGCTGCGCAAGCACCAGAGCACCATCCCCGTTCTGCTCACCACGCATGCCGTCCTTGATGCCGCGGGCAATGTGGTGGAACACCGCCTTTCCTGCCGTGATATTCAACAACTCAAGCATCTGGAAAAACTTGACCTGTTCCTGAAAGCCGCGCCTATTGCCGCGGTGATGGCAGACCATCTGGGAAAGATTGTCCTGGTGAACGCGGAAACAGAACGGATCTTCGGATATACGCAAGCCGAACTTCTCGGCCAACCGGTTGAACTGTTGGTTCCGCAAAGCTTGCGCAACAGTCACCAGGACCATCGGCAGCGTTTTCACGCCAACCCGCAGGGAATCCCCATGCACGGTCGCGATCTCTTTGCCCAGCGTAAGGATGGCAGCGAATTTCCGGTGGAAATCGGGCTCAACCTGGCGGAAACTCCGGAAGGCACCCGCACCATCGCTTCCATTGTTGACGTTACGGAGCGGCGCCATGCTGAAGAACTGCGCAAAGAAGCTGCCCGCGCGAATTCAAACCTGGCCGCCATCGTGGAATTTTCCGAAGATGCCATCGTCGGCAAGGATATGGAAGGCGTGGTCACCAGTTGGAACGCCGCGGCGCAGAATCTGTTTGGATACACCCGGCAGGAGATGGTCGGCCAGTCAACCGCGCGTATCACGCCGACTGGAAGACTCGATGAAGAAGAAGCGATTCTCGCCAGAATTGCCCGGGGTGAATCAATCCGGCACTTTGAAACCCAACGTTTCAACAAGAACGGCGACCTGATCGACCTTTCCGTGACCATTTCCGCGATTCGCGATGCGGAAGGAAACATTGTTGGCACTTCGCGCGTGGCCCGCGACATCACGCAAGACAAACGCGCCCAAGCGGAGCTGGTAAAACGTACGGAAGAACTGGCCCGCTCCAACCGCGATCTTGAACAGTTCGCCTACGTGGCGTCGCACGATCTGCATGAACCGCTGCGCGCCGTGGCCGGATCGGTAGCGCTGCTGCAACGCCGCTACGCCGGCAAACTGGATTCGAAAGCCGACGAGTTCATCACTCATGCCGTGGAAGGCGCCGCGCGCATGCAACGGCTCATCGATGACCTGCTGGCCTTCTCCCGTGTAGGCTCGCGAGGCGGCGAATTCCGGATTACGGCCGCGCAATCCGCGCTGGACGATGCCATGAAGAACCTGCGTCAGGCCATCCAGGAAAGCGCAGCCGAAATCACGTTTGACCAACTGCCGGAGTTGACGGCCGATCCCTCGCAACTGACCATGCTGTTCCAAAACCTGCTCGGCAACGCCATCAAGTTTCATGGGACGAACCCTCCACGCATACACGTCAGCGCGGAGCGGCAGGAATCCCAGTGGGTGCTTTCGGTCAAGGACCATGGCATCGGCATCGACCCGAAATATTTTGATCGCATCTTCAATATCTTCCAGCGGCTGCACACGCGCCTGGAATATCCCGGCACCGGAGTCGGACTCGCCATCTGCAAGCGCATCATGGAACGCCACAACGGCAACATCCGGGTGGAGTCCACGCCTGGAGAGTGCACAACTTTCCTTTGCGCGTTCCCGGCAGAACCGTTGCCTGAACCCAAACTCAAAGCTCGCCAATCCACCAATATCCTTTCTCAGAACAACTGAATCACAAAAAGCTCGCACCTTGCCGATAAGACCTTGTCAGGCAAAAACTGACTTGGCCAAAACCGTTTGTTTTCAGCCAACTTGAAAAACTTTGCAATGGCGATACGTAACAAACGTACCCGGTGACTCCTAATCATGGAAGCAAGCGCACGACCGATGGAAATTCTGCTGGTGGAAGATAGCCCCAGCGACGCCATGATGACCCGCGAGGCCCTGATTGAAGATGATTCCCAGCTTCTCAGCACCCTGTACACCGTCACCGACGGCCAAGAAGCCATGGACTTTCTTTACCAGCGCGCGCCGTATGAATCCGCGCCGCGGCCGGGACTGATCCTGCTGGACCTGAACCTGCCAAAGAAAAACGGCCAGGAAATTCTGGCGGAAGTAAAAGCCGACGACCGGCTCAAGGCCATCCCCATTGTGGTGCTGACCACTTCGCGCGCGGAAGACGACCTGAAAAAAGCCTACGGCTACCACGCGAACTGCTACATCATCAAGCCAGTGGAGTTTTCCCAGTTGGTGAAAGTAGTGCGCAGCATCCGGGACTTCTGGATGAACACCGTGACGCTGCCGCCGGGGAAGATGTAGTCGCAGCCTTCGTTCTCAAACGCCAAATTCCCAATTGCTATTCGCCGGCCATCAAAACGGAGGCTAAGGCGCTCTGCGCGACCTGACAGCCAAAGGCGCGATGGTAGGCGTGGATGAGGAAGGAGCGAGGAATCCCGACCTTTGCCATGAATAAGATTGTGAACGGCGGACGCCAGGCACGGTGGAAGAGCGGCGATTCATCGCTCGCGTCAGGCGAAGAAGAAATCAACTCCACTCTGCCGAAGGCTTGCGCGGAGCCGCAGACGGAGCGCCAGAAATGAAAACATGAGGGACAAACTCTCGAATCCCACGCTTAGCAAAAATCAAAAGCGCGAGGCAAGGGGCATCCGGCCAATTACTCTCGTTGACGAGACACGGCCACCCAGGTCTTGTATGATGGCAGTCTTGCCAAATGAATGATAAGCACATCAGGGACGCCCTTCGGTTAGATCTCCACAAAA
>JANXPR010000066.1 GCA_025357215.1 Acidobacteriaceae bacterium
CGCAAGCACGCGCAGGAAACCGGCGCGCAGGTTCCCAAAGAGCCGGTTCTTTTCAACAAATATCAAACTTGCCTCAATCGCCACAACGGCACCGTCAAGTTGCCCGTGGACCTGGCCAAGAAGTTCGACTATGAAGTGGAAATGGTGATCGTCATCGGCAAGGAAGCCAGCAACGTTCCGGAAGCGGACGCGCTCACTTACGCCGCCGGCTATGCCACCGGCAATGACTTCACCGCCCGCGACCTGCAATACGAAACTGGCGGCCAGTGGATGATCGGCAAAGCCATCGACCAGTTTGCGCCGCTCGGACCGTACATGCTCACCGCCGACCTCGTCGATCCTGACAATCTGAAGCTGGAATGCCGCGTCAACGGCGAAACGCGCCAGTCGTCCAGTACCGCTGACATGATCGCCAACACCCGCCACATGATCAGCTACATCTCGCGCTACATCAAACTCAAGCCCGGCGACATCATCTTTACCGGAACGCCGGAAGGCGTGATCCAGGGTAAGCCCAAGGACAAGCAGGTCTGGCTCAAGCCCGGAGACAAGATCGCCTGCAGCCTGGAAAAGCTGGGCGAGCTGAAGTTTGAACTGGTGTAGGGCAGAGCTGAGTTTCTTTTCTAAAGTTGAGGAGCGCGTGACTAAACGCGCTCCTTTTTTCTTTCATTAAAGACGCCATCTATGGGATCATTCAATCACCCCCAGAAAGAACCCAGACGACGGATTATGAAACTTAAGGCCCTTGTTCTTGCAGGACTGCTTACATTTGTACTCAACCTTTCGGCTCAAAATGCGGCGCCCATCCCACCGGAAGCCGTGCCTCTTACCGTTCCCGATCTTCAAGTAGTGAACCAGTTTGGTGAACACCTGAACTTCAATTCCGGAGTAGTCAAGGGCCGCATCGCCGTGATTGCCGGATTTTTCACCAACTGTACGTCCATGTGTCCCATCACGCAGGAGAATATGGCCAAGCTGGCCAAGCTTCTGGGCGACCGTATGGACCGCGAAGTGATCTTCATCTCGCTCAGCACTGACGCCGCCAATGACACGCCGGCGAAGATGAAAGCCTGGGGAGAAAAATATCACGTCGGTCCCGGATGGACCCTGGCCAGCGGCAACAAAGCCGAAGTTGACACGCTGCTCAAATCGCTTGGTCTCTACGTGGACATCCCGCAGCGCCACCAGTCGGCTTTGATCATCGGCAACCAGACCATCGGTTGGACGCGCGCCAGCTCGTGGTCATCACCGCAACGGCTGGTGAAAGCGATTGACGCCGCGGCGGCGCCCGCACCTAGGCAGGAATCCAGGACCCAGGCAGCTTCAGCGAACTAAGAGATTGCTGGCATTTTGCTTCAGGCCCGCAGAGCACAATCGCTAATGTGACGGATGGTCCTCTTCGGGCGGCGCTGCAATGATTCCTGACCAATAGCTCTTGCGAGTCTGGATGAACGCGTCCGGATAGTCAGGGACGCCAACCTTCAGCGAGTGCAGGCCGAAGGCCGGGGACGAAGGTGGCGTGAAGCTGAGCAGGTAGTAGTTATGGATTCGGTTCGAGATGCGTTGCAGTTCGTCCTCCAGATTTCTTTGCGTGGTGAAGGTCACATACTCTCCGCCGGACAGCAAGGCCAACTGGGAAGCACTGTTTCGCCGTAGAGCGTTCATGACCATCTTGAATCCCATGGGCAGCTTGAACATGGGCGGGTGCACCAGGTAAATCGGTTCCGGCGGCACGGCGAAGTCGGCCTCGTCAGGAGAAAGCTGCGGCATAGGAGAAGCTTGGGGCTGCGGAGTGGGCTGCGGTGAGGATGAGGGAACCGGCCACGGCTTGAATTCAGGTTCATGCTCAGGCCGGCCGTAAGGGTGGCGAAGCGTTTCCATGAGCTCATCTTTCGCCGGGGAAAATGCCGCGGAGTAAATCACTGTATCGGTCACTCCAAGTTCGGCCACAACGTCCTGCAGATTGGAGCGGCTCCCATGGTCGCGGTTTTCGCTGATCAGGAGGATGGCGTGGCGGTAATGGTTCTTCTGGCGCTTGAGCATGCCCAGGGCGTAGTAGACAGCATCGATGGTGATGGCTTTGGCGTCAATACCGCAAGACTTCAACCGGGAGAGCGCGGACTGAGCAGCGCCGGGCCTGCTGGAAAAATAACCCAGCAGATAGGGTTCCTCACCGTAACTCATCACGGCGACCTCATGCGGACTGTCGCCGACGATCCCATCGATCATCGTGCCCAGGTGCTTGAGCTTTTCTAATTCTGACTTCGCCGACCCGCTGCACTGCACGACCACAACGAGTGACAACCCCGCGGCTTCTGGATCTTCCTCGATATGTACAGTTTGGCGTACGCCGTTGTCTTCAATGACGAACTGTTCCGGCTTGAGGCCATAGATGGTTTCACCGTTCTTCGCTTGCACGCGGGTAGGAAGGAAAACCAGGTTCGAATGCACCGTCAACTTGCTGGTGGCAGCTTCACTTTGAGCACTCGCAGGATTGCCGGCGGGGGCTTCTTGAGCCTGAGGCTTGGAAACCTGCTGGGCAGAGAGGTCAATGCGGAGGAAAACTAGCGTTGCCGCCACGGCCAAGCTCGTAAGAGACTTCATAGTGCCCCCGGCGTCTCAATGTAGACTTAACAGAACGGCAAAAACGTAACCTCTTGCGCGGATTTTGCGATCTCATCCACGGTCTAAACCTGCTGCAAACGTTCGAAAAGGCCCCCGCACCAAGTTGAAATGGGGATTTAGCCTCGTGCCTTGCTTTGCCGCTCCCTGTCGCTGACTGCCTCGCTGCAAATAGGTGCGCTCTGGATACAATCTTTGCACTGGAGCGAATCCCGTGCTTGTTATTTTTCTGATCGTACTGGTAACACTTCTCGCCGTGCTGGCGGCCACGCAGTTGATCTGCGCCCGTATTGACGTCCGCAAATTTCCCGCCGCCGGCGACATCGTCAAGATCGACTCTGGGACCATGCACGTCCGCCGGATGGGTGAGCGCGGCCCGGCCGTCGTGCTTGAATCCGGAATCGCGGCCTCATCTTTAAATTGGTGCCGTCTTCAGCCGGAGTTGGCTCAGTTCACCACCGCCTATAGCTATGACCGCGCTGGCTTCGGTTGGAGCACCACTAACGACCCTACCTGCTCACTCAAAAAAATCACCAGTGACTTGCATTCGCTGCTGCACGCCATGAACGTTCCGCGGCCCTATATTCTCGTCGGACATTCCTTTGGTGGATACATCACTCGCGCCTACGCGCACCGCTATCCGGACGAACTCGCCGGCCTCGTCCTGGTGGACCCGCTCACTCCGGAAGAATGGATCACACCGACTCCAGAACAGCTCTGGCTGTTGCGCCGCGGCATATGGTTCGCGCGCATCGGTGGCGCCCTCGCCACATTCGGCTTCGTCCGCGGCCCGCTCTGGCTCATGCAGCGCGGCAACCGTGAAGCTCCGCGTAAAATGCTGGGCACTTTCGGCCCTAAGGCTGTTGAGACCGTCAGCAGAATTGTGCGCGAGGTAACCAAGCTCCCGCCGGACGTGCTGCGCGTGATCCGCGCTCTCTGGAGCCAGCCAAAATTTTATTGGACCATGTCCCGGTATCTTAAATCGATCCCCAGTTGCGCCCGGGAATTGCAGGACGCGCGCTTGCCTTATGATTTGCCGGTGACCGTGCTCTCTGGCGGGCACCAGCCCGACCAACGCCTTCGTGAGCACGCACAGATCGCCGCACAGTCCAGTGCGGGCAAACATGTCATCGCCGATCAAAGCGCGCACTGGGTTCATCTGGATCAGCCTGAGCTGGTGAGCCAGGCCGTGCGTGAGATTGCTTTGTCCCTGACGGAAAAGACCATGGCGGGATGAACGGCACAAGCCAAAAGCCAAAAGCCAAAAAGCCAAAAGCCAAAAGCCAAAAGCCAAGAACGTGTGCTCAATGTTCATATTCGGGGCTCGGGCCCAGCCCCTGCCTTAGCAAAATCGCTCGCACCATATAAAATGCCTTTCGGAGAAATTCCCCGCAATGAAAAAGGTTGTCGAGCGCACACGCAACAAGGGATATTACCGTGTTTTCCATGTTCCCATTTGGATCTGGGCTTTCTGGATATTGCCCGGTCATCTCACCGCCGATCTTTACGCGCACGGGCCTGACCGTCGCCATTGGGTCTGGCTGGCTATTGTCTCCGCGGTATGCGCGTGGCGCGGATTGGCCGGACGTCTCCCCGGCGCTGAGACGCAGCCTTACATTACTCATTACGGTGAGGAGAAGCCGAACCTCTGGTATCGCGTGATCTGCTACACCACCGCGTGGATTGACCTGCTTATCCCCTTCGCCATCAATCTTGCCGGACTTGTCATTTTCTTCTTCACCGGAAAATGGCTGATCAACCAGTTGTATGTGAAGCTCTATTACATTCTGGCTGCCGCCGTGGTCGCCGCCACCATACTCGACTTCACGCCCCGCGCTCGTCGTTCCACCCGCGGTGAAGGCGCCGAAAAAGGATGGTTCTACGTTGCCGTCTGGACTGTCGTCCCCACGCAGATCATCGGCCTGCTGATGTGGCGGATGGGTAAGTTCCTGAATCTCTCACCCACCAACTTGGGCAACCTCCGTCTGGCCACGT
This sequence comes from Acidobacteriaceae bacterium, assembly GCA_025357215.1. GTDB lineage: Bacteria > Acidobacteriota > Terriglobia > Terriglobales > Acidobacteriaceae > Angelobacter. The sequence goes on from JANXPR010000066.1 coordinate 4,618, forward strand.
TCCTTATAGCCGCCGGAGTTTTTCTCACTCTCGGACTCCTGGGCCGTCTTCCGCGATCGCAGCGTTATCACGTCCCCAAGGGCACAATCTCTGACATGGTGGTTTCCGGCGGAGCCTGACGCGTGGCGACTCATCCCCCAGCAAGCTACACTCGAAGCCGATTGCCTTTGGACTTTGATGCGCAGGTGAGGGATCTGCTCCGCTGCGGCAAACGGCTTGGTGTCAGTTCCACATCCAATCGTTGTGGCTTTAACCCCTGCATACATGTGTGTGCAACGCATTGCGACCTTGCCGCCCCTCTTTCCAAAATTAATTTTGAAGTCTCCTAAACCCCTTCCCGTCGCTGCCGATAAATGTACTGTTGGGCGACGGCGAACATCTCTTGCTTTACTAAGAATTTACTTAGTCCTCGCGACGTCTGCTGCATCTAACTACGAAACACCCGCGAACCTGCGGGATTATTTCGACGGAGAAGTAAAAATGAGCTTGATGCATTCCCCTGCAAGCCCAGACCCTTTGTTGCAAGAACTTTCGCGTTGCGAAGGCCGGTTGTCTTCGTGGCTATCCTGCTCCCAAGCCAACGCTCAACTCTTTGCCGCTGATCCTGTAGCCGCTATCCGCGTTGCGGGACTCGGTATGGACGAAAACATATTCAAGGACCTGCAAGAAATTACTGGTTCCATCGCACGCAAGATTCAAGCGGTGATGTAAAGAAGCAGTACCGCAATTTTTTTTACCCCTGGTCCGCTCCAAAGAAGGTCCGCTCCTGAAGAAGGTTCGCTCCTGAAGACGAACGTTCATTCCTTAGAACGAAGACAGCAATACTGAAGAGAAAGCCCAGCCAGAAATGGCTGGGCTATTTTTTGCTGCCAGGTTCATCCGCGAAAAACAAAAGCTCTAGTGATGTCCCTTCGTGTCCGAGCCAAAGAACAGGAAGAAGTTCGTCGGCACATCCGCGCTGGCTTGTCCCAGTTGCTGCGCGCGCCGCAGTTTGTCCAATGACGTAATGCCGTGCTTGCCGTCCGCCGTGGGCCACTGGCTGGGATCGGTAATCAGCACGGAGACGATTTGCCACCAGATCGGTCCGGTATGCAGCTGCTGATCGATGATGTGGCTGTGGTTGATCGTGGGCGTTACAACCGATGTTCCTTTGGGTACTGCGCCAAGCTGGCCCAGCAGCGGACCCAGATCAATCTGGTTGGTGTGCATGGTGCACGTTCCGGGCGCGCCTACCTGGTCCGTGAGCGGCAGACCGGGTTCGGGACATTGCACGGCAACGCCGGGATGGTTCTTGAACGCGTCGGGAACAAATCCGAACAAGCTCTTCAGTGCCGCGCCCAACTCCGGAGTGAACGCCGGCTCGGCTGGATTGGTCTCAAAGAACGGAGTGATTACATACAGCTTCACCACGTCCTTGATTTCGTCGCCCGTGGGACCAATGGTTGACTGGTGACCTACCGTGCACACCGGGCGCTGAAATTCGCTCGGATCAATCGCGGCAACTTTGCCGTTGTTGTCCAGATCGTCAAAAGGTTGATGAATGCAGGAAAAGTTCTGGCCGTACGTAAAAACGAGTAATTGGTCCTTGCCGAAACCTTCGGTCTGATTGACTTTGAGTGGTTGCGCTCCAGCGGCCGCCGTAAACAACGCCAGGCAGGCCACCGCAAGAAAGTGGGGAAACTTGCGATACATGGGTAAATCCTCCTCGCCTTGTATTACGGGAGGGGGAAGACTTTGGATGTTGGGTTCGGCACGAAAAACGCCGAAAGTTTTCACCCGACGAAAGTTACCTGGCCAGACAGAATGCAACAATCGTGCTGCCGCTTTCCCCGCTCTTGGTCTCAACTTCCTTCAACACCTCCGATTCCAGATCATCCGGGTCGGGGACCATTTCGCAAGCGGCGATTTGCTCGTCCGTTGCGCCGTGATAACACAATTCGCAAACGCCCAGTGCGCCTTCTTCTCCGGAACGTACTGGCGGACCAAACGTCCTGCACGTCATGGGGCGTGCCGCGTAGAGATCGCACGTGCCTGTGGCCGGATCCAGCGCTGGGCAGGGCTCGTCGTCGGCGAATCCGGCAAAGCGCGCCTGCGACGCTTCGTCTTCGAAAAGTATTCCGGTTGTAGGATCGCCGGGAAAATCCTTCTTCAATCGTGCAACAGATTCTTTTGCCCGCCGCCGCACTGCGCCTGCTCGTGCCGGATCGCTCTTCGCGAGGTCGGCCACACCTTTTTTCAAGCGCGCTACGTCCAGTTGGCTGATGGCGAACGGCCCAATGCAGCATTGCGTGCAGCCTGGATGGCACACCAGCCATTCGCCGCTCTTGCGCGCGGCTTCGGCCAGCGC
>JANXPR010000106.1 GCA_025357215.1 Acidobacteriaceae bacterium
TGGTCAACCAGGTCCGCGTGGATGCGCATATTGCGTTCCAGGAGGAAAGACGCGAACAGATCAGAGAAGGCGGCGTCCTCGTGCAGGGCGCGTTGCATCGTCTTCGCTTCGATCTTCAGCGAGGTTGTGTCCATGAGAGCATAAGCGTTGCTCAATCGCTGGGTTTGCCCTGTCACCAGGCAATCCTGGCCCACAAAATCTCCCGGCCCCAGTAATCCGACGGTAGCTTCTTTGCCGGTCTTGGAAATGACGGTGAGTTTGATCTGGCCCGTCTGAATATAGTGGACGGCGTCGGCTTGATCGCCTTGAGAAAAAAGGAAATGGTCCTTCTCGATTGTTGACAACACTTTTCCCTCACCCGAAAGTGAAAGGAAGTGTCCGGCATTGTGAGCTGTTTTTGCTCTGAGCGGATTGTCTCATCTTCGTTTTACCACTGCGGAAATCCGCGCCTTCTTGCGCGACATAGATTCTTGAGGTCCTCCTCCGGATATTGCTCAACTCATATGGTAATCCTACCGCGATAGCTATTTCAATGGATGTCCAAAATTGGACAGCGAACCGCTTAAAACGGAAGTATTGTTTCCGCAATGTTACGAAGCTGGCTGCACTTTGAAAGGGTCCGCGAACCCTGTCTTTTTGAATCAAGCCGGTTTCCGTGACCCGGGCTTCATGAACAGGCATGATTTTGGTCGTGGTGCGTTGCTACACGTGGGGGGACGCCGGAATGAAGCCCGGCTTTTACAACTTGGACTAACTAAGAAAGAACGCGGACGGGTTCGCCGCTGCGATTGTTTTAGGATGCTGCTCCTCATCGCGGACAGATCCGGGATCATTCGCATGGTCCAGGAAAAGTTTAGTCTGCCTGTGGTCCTGATGACTGACGGCCAGTTCCTGGGCAGCCTTCCCGTTGACACCTATGTTCACGTGGACGCCCCCGAGGAAGACTTAGTCTTTGCGCTGAAAGTGCTGGTAGAGAATGAGGCAAGGGCTGCGGCGAGTTGACCCTAGGGATCGGCGGGCGGGCCGAGCGTTGCTCCGTTCTCTCCGCACGCATTTTTCGTCACGATTTTGTGCAGAATTGCACAGTCGATGACGTTAGGTTTGGGCTAAGCTCCACGGGTTGCCGGCGTAGCCGTTGGCGGCCGTGTATCCGGAAGTTCCCCCGCTGAATAAGAGCGCTTCCGGAAGCCAGGGTTCCATGGAGCAGGTAGGGCACTTTCTTGCTGCGCTCAGTTCGAAGTGGACTGCCCCATGGAACCCAGTGGTTGCAGTGGAGACGAATAGCTACATGGACCCTTTCAACAGAAAGTGCTGCGATTGATAGCTCCATCAAAAAAGATTCTCTCGATTGGCCTGGGCGATCTCGTCACTTCCCGAAACCTCACGCTCCGGTCCGCCGGCTTTGAGGTGCTGTCTGCCACTACCTTGGAAGATACAGGCAAAGCCTGCCTGTCTGCCAAGTACGATTTGGCCATCATTGGTTGTGCTTTCACCAATGAGGAAAGGTCCGCCCTCGTGCGCTGCGTGAAAGGCATCTTTCATTTGCCGGTCATCATCGTGGCAGACGCCGATTGTCCGCGTAGTTTGCCCGCGGATTCCTATCTTCAAGTGGATGCGCCGCCGGAAAGTCTCCTGGACGCCGTCAGAATGTTGCTGGGCGACAAGATTTTAACGCGGCGGGCTGGCTGAGCTGAATTCTCCCCTTACAGATTTCTCCGGAACCCGGGTTCCGGAGTGTGGCACGGCATTCTTTCTGGCTGCGTTCCATATTGCCTGTGGCAGGTCCACATGTACGGGGCCCGCTGCTTCTTGGGAAAGTTGGCTGCTTCGCAAGGATTCGCAATTTCCTTGATCGCCAACGCTAGCACGGAATGTGATTGGCATATGAAAGGCGATTCGAGATGGCGGCATCCTCCAGAATCCTGGGCATCGGCCTGGGAGATTTAGCTCCCACGAGAAATGCTGAATTACAGGCGGCCGGCTATGAATTGTTGCCGACCAGCACGATGGAAGAAGTCGCCCGCGCCTGCTGGTTTGAAACCTTTGATGTTGCCATTGTCGGCCATGCGCTTTCCAACGTGGAAAAGAACATCATCGTGCGCTGCGTAAGGGAAGTTTTCAGGCTACCGGTGGTTCTAATTTTGCAGAAATGGGAGCTTCGCAGCAGTCTTGCGGCAGAATCCTATGTCTGCGCCGACGCTCCACCGGAAGATCTGATTCATACCATCAAAACCGTGGTGGAAATCAACAACCTCAGGACTACAGGAGATTGAACCCCATGGGGAACGGGAATGCCACCGCCTCAACCCCATTGAGCAAGGTCCTCTCTATGGGGCTGGGTGTCCTGGTCACCTCTCGGAATGCTGTGCTGCGCTCTGCCGGGTTTATGGTGCTGCCGGCCACCACCCTGGAAGAAGTTGGCGAAACCTATGGCTTTGCCTGTTTTGACGTGGCCATTGTTGGACATGCGTTTTCCAATCTTGAAAAGAGGGCCATCGTCGCCTTCCTCAAGAAATATTCGACAGCCGTCGTAATCCTGGTTACCAGCGGCGAGTTCCTGGGCTGTCTCCCGGCAGATTCTTATTGGGATGAAGGATCTCCCCCAGAGGACCTTATTCATTTGGTCCGCGGAGCTATGGAAGTGAAAAGACGCGGGTCTGCGGGACGGCAATGAGTAGGCAATCCGAGCCAACATGGGCCATCACGTCAAAATCGACCGCCAGGCCTTCTATTTCTTTTTCCTTCCGTAGTGCTGTAGCAGCTTTAAGGAAAGCAGCTGCGGATTCCGGGTTCACGCATCGGGCAGCCTCAGCCTCGTACTGCTCGGCTGTGGCAATCTTATCCTTGGTGTGAGTACTGCGGTTGGCATTCTCCATACTTGCTCCTTCCGGTCTTTGTGCGCAACGACCGTCTTGCAGGGGCGGAGATTGTGGATGGACCTGTCTTCACTCTAGCCTTTTCTGACTACTGGCGATGTGATGGACGGGCTTCGGCGTGGTTTCCAGGGCGTCATTGCCTTCGGTGAACCATGATAAAGAACGACTTAGGCCCTCAAAAAGAAATAACCATGCAATAGAGAAAACGGGAGAAACAGGTTGGTTAAACCCGCTTCTCCCGCTTGATGTCTTGGAGCGTATCTCTAGAAAGCGAACATCACTTGCAGATCAACGCGCCGGTTTGCGGACTGCGTGTTGAATGGTCCGCCGGCCAGCGAGGTGGATTGTCCGAACTTGGCTGAACTCAGATTGCCGACCGGGGGCGCTGGGTTCACATTGTTGAACAAGTTGCGCGCGTTTACGCTGAAGGTAAGGCTGTAGCGATTGGTAGCGGAGCGGTCGCCGCCAAAAATTCCGCCCATCGGACCACCGGGACCGCGCCCCCCGCCGGGACCGCCGCCACCAGGTCCGCCATGTCCGCCACCCGGAGCGCCACCGCCGCCCGGTGCGGGTGTATGTCCGCCTTGCGCTCCGGCCTGTGTTCCGCCTTGTTGTCCGTTCGCGGCCGGTTGTTTGCTCGCCGCCGTTTCCAGCTTGGGACCAATGCCAATCGTCTTGCTAAAACGCAGGTTCAGTGTGAATTGTCCCGGGCTATTGCCTATGTTCACGGGAATGCGCGCTTGTCCGGGAGTGGGAGCAATGTCAAAGTCGCCAAATTGCGTGGAACGCAGGTTCGCCGCCAAAGTTGAGCTGGTGGCAAACGCAGGACGGTCGTTGAAGATGGAATCGCCGTTCAGGTCCGTGCCGGTAATGATGTTAAACGGAGCGCCAGTATTGAAGATCATGAACGGGCTCAAGCGAAATCCGTGCGGCAAGGCCATCGTGCCGCCAAAGAAGAGGCGGTTGCGGACGTCAAACGCCGCGCGGCCATAGTCCGCGGCAATGTTGGTGGGGTTGGTCGGAAAGCTTGCGGCGCCGCTGGCGTCGCTATTGGCATAGCTCAAGCTGTAGAAACTGAAGATGGTTATCTTGGTGCTGGCCCGCATGTTAAAGCTGGCAATCATCTGGTTCTGTTTGAAGGCGCCTTCAGAAATGTACTGGAAAGCCGGCGTGGCGCCTGGCGTGAGAGCGTTCGTGTTCACGGACAGCAGCTGGTGCACACCCTGCGAGTGAATGTAAGAAACGGAAAGTGTTGAAGTTTTGGTGATCTGCCGTTCCACGGAAGCGGCGGCTTGAATCGTGTACGGGGCGCGTACTCCTTGTCCAATGGAATAGGTCGTGGTGGGCGTCGCCGTGAGCGTGCTGAGCGGCGGCAAGGCCGGGAACGAGGGGCCCGGGATAATGAATTGCTGCTGCGCGATGCCGTTCAGGCGCTCTGCCTGCATGATCAGGTTCTGGCCAAAGCGGTCGTAAAAAATGCCGAAGCCGGTACGCACGATTGTTTTAGGAGCGGCATTCTTCTTGCCGCCTATGCCCCAGGCCAGTCCCACACGGGGTGACCAGTCCGCGTGGTCGCTGATTCCATTCTGTGTTTCAAAACGCAGCCCGTAGCTGGCCGTCAGGTTCGGACGGATTTTCCAGTCATCTTCCGCGTACAGCCCCACGTCGGCAAATGTGTCAGACACCAGCGGATTGCCGCGCACAATCGTCAACTGGCTGGGCGCGTTGGCTTGAAACGCCGCCAGGGAAACAAACGTGTACGTACCGTTGAAATTCGTTGTCGAGCTGTTGTCCTGCGCTGTGAGCCGCAGGCGTCCGCCCAGACGCATAAAGTGGTTGCCATGATTAATGGACGTGTAGTTCTGCAACTCAAAGTGGTTGCTTTTTACGTTGCTGATGCCAATCGTGTTGCCGCCGCCCTGGAAGACTCCAAGCACGTTGATCGCGGGCAGATTCGGGTTCAGGGCGTTCTGGTCGGTGACTCCGTGTTCCCACTCAAAGCGCGTTTCGTTAATCGCCCGCGGACTCAGTATCTGTGTATCGCTGATCTGGATTTCGTGTTCGTTCTGCGTTTGGTTGTACGCCTGTGACGGCAACGCCAGCTGGCCCACGCCGTTGTTGCTTTGCTGATCGTGCGTGAACTGGTAGCGGACCATCAAGGTGTTGCTGGCTGCAAGTTGGTAGTCCAAACGGGTGCTAATGTTGGTGCGGATACGCGGGTTGGAAATGCCGGCAACCGGAATGCCCGCGGCGGCAAACGCGCTTGGGACCACCACGGCCGCGTCGTTGATATCGCGCCGTTCAAAGTTTACGAAGTAAGAAGCCTTCTTGTTGATCGGCCCGCCCACGTTGCCGTTGTAAATACGCGAGCTGAAATCGGGCTCCACGGCGGCAAACGGGTTGAGCGCGTCAAAGATTGAGTGGTTGTCGTTGTAAGAAACCTGGCCGTGTAGTTTGTCCGTGCCTGGCTTGGTGAGGATTTCAATGCGTCCAAAGCCCATGCGGTCATATTGCGCGGAAAACGGGTTCTGGTTGATGCGAATCTCGCGGATCGACGACTTGGGTGGCAGTTGTCCTCCTGTAAAGCCGTCAATATAGATTTGTCCGCCGTTGGGGCCTGCGGAAGGTCCGGCCAGCGCTTGCAGTTCAGACTGGAGTTCATCGGGATCGTCAGAGAGTGCGTCCAGGTCTTTTCCGCTGATCACCATGGTGCTGGCGTTGCTGTCTGGATTTACGTTGACCTTGGCGGCGTCGCCCGTCACATCAACTTCTTCTTCTTTCACGTAGACTTCCATCGTGATGTCCAGCTTCTTGTCCTGGCTGGCAGCCACGTCAAGCTGCTGCGCGTGCGGGCGAAAACCTTTTTCCACCACAGTGAGGGTGTAGGAGCCCGCCGGTAAATCGCGGACCAGGTAAGTGCCCACGCCGTCAGACTTTGTTGTGACGGTTTCCCCCGTGGCGCTCTTCAGAACAATGGTGGCTCCGGGGATCACAGCGCCGGTCTGGTCAATCACCTGGCCATGAAGACGGCTGCCGCCGCTCTGGGCGGTAAGTGTTGCCGCAAAAACCAGAACCATGGAAATAATCAACAGGAGCTTGCTTGCTCCAAGGGGCCTGAGTGTCATCCAATCTCTCCTCAATCTTGTGCGTGCCATTATTGCGGACCGCCTTCACCACCACCCGGCGCGGAAAGGTTCCACCCGGAAAGTAACTGCGCCGCACCCATGGCGTTGGGTGACGCGGTAAGAATCGGCTCCACGCCGCTCAGCAGCGTGATGGCCGTAACTTCAGAATTTCCTGACCCCGGCGTGGAAACGATAATCACCGCTTCTTCTTTTTGGAGATCAGCCAGAGTCACTGCGGGCAAACGGTTCACCATCTGCTGGAAGTCCGGCGCGCCGCGACCTCCGCGGCCTTGGCCTTGTCCGCCACCTTGCCCGGCTGCGGCGCCTGTACCAGCACCTTGACCTCCGCCTGCGGGTGCCGCTCCGCCAGAAGCCCCGCCACCAGCCGCTGCCGCTTGTGCGGCCTCAGGAGCTTTCAGAAAGAACGCAATCATCTGCGCCATTTGCGCCGGAAGTTTTCGCATCTGCGAATCGCCAGTGAGTTTCACCGTAACGTCCTTCTTGCTCAGCAAGTCTTTGATCGTCACGGTATTGGTCGCCGCATCCATGGACTTGATCGTCCCCGCAATGTTGCGGAACGTTCCGGAGACGATCTCTTCCGCCGCGATCTCTTTGCCGTCCACTGATTTTGTTCCGCGAGCGCGCAACTGATCGCCGGTCTTGATCGTGACGAAATCACTCTTCTGTGCTTCAGAGAACTTGATGGAGTTGGGAGCGTAACGCCGGAACGTGGTGTCCTTTGCCGTCTTCACCGTGACTTTCAACGTGGGATTCACGTCCACGGTGAGAGCGCCAGTCGTCGCGTCAATGGCGGTAACGATCCCGCCGGTGCCGCGCTTCTGCCAGTCCTGCATGTCTTGCTGGTTCTTCTGGGCAACGTCTGCCTGTTTCATCACCACAACGGTTACGGCCACCAGGGAGTCAGCGCTGTCGCCCGGTTTACCGCGCACTAGCATGCGGTCGCCAACCTGGATTTCCTGCAACGTCATGGGCGTTGCCTGTTTCAGGTCAGTCTGTCCGGGAGCTAGACGCAAAACGCGCGCGCCGTCCTGGACGGTCACGTTCACGTCTGGACCGGAATCGGCCTTCAGCACCAGCTTCTGACCGCTGATGGATTTGAGCGAACCCATCTTGCTTACGCGTTGCGGCGACGCTCCGGCTTGCTGGTTATCTTGCGCCATCGCCACGCCGAAGCTCACGACCGTGACTACCATCGCAATAGCTAAGGCAGCTCGGACCGCTCGCCCGAACGGGCGTGCGCTCTTCCGCATATTCGTTTTCAAGCTCTCGGCTTGTCTCTTCAAAACTGGCATCGATTCGTTGGCCTCTGTGTGTCGGTCATTAAAGTGTTGGTCGTTAAACTCGCGCGGCGTGGACTCCCTGGGCCTGACTCAAAGTCAGGCATTGCGAAAATAATGGGATTCCGAGCCGTTTGCAGTTGGTTTCTTCGTCCAGCCCAATCGGGGCGAGGGGAAGATGCGTGTATTTCATTATCATCTCAAAAGACGCGGCGGCGGCCAAACTGTGTGGTAAAAGTCCTGTAAAAACGGAAAAGATTTGTAAGTTGAGCCGTACTGCGGGCGTGAGCGAAGCGGGAGCCAGTTGGCAAAATCCTCAAGCGAGCCGAAGTGAGTCGAAGGATCTGCTTTTGCTTAGGGTTTGGTGTGAAGCAGCCGCCACGGGGCTGGCGGCATTTCCGGCCCTTGTGCGATACTGAAATTGCTTCTTTACCAGCCCTTAGCCGGGATGGCGGAACTGGCAGACGCAGCGGACTCAAAATCCGCCGACCTTCGGGTCTTGGGGGTTCGACTCCCCCTCCCGGCACCAAATCTTTATTCCTGTCACTTCGCTCCAAACCGCTGAAGATCGTTTTAGTTCCTTAGAGGGTTGCTTTGCGCCTGATGCAGCGAGCTCGGCGCGCAAGCTGGCCTCGCCCTCAAGATTCCCTGTAGTACGCGTCATTCCTGTCGCTTCGCTGCACACCGCTGAAGATCGTTTTAGTTCCTTGAGGGTTGCTTTGCGCCTGATGCCGCAGGCTCGGCGCGCAAGTCGGCCTCGCCCTCAAAACCCTGTTTCGCTTCGTGAACTAGAACTCACGCATCGGCCTGATTCTTCTAAAGGCTCATAACAAAATCGTCTGATCGAATCTTCGCCGACCTTATGGCCGGGCTTCTGAATGAGGCTATAGAATGGTTCTCAAATACTGCGGCAAGGCCGACGAGCGTGCCGAGCCCGCTGCAACAGTGCAGATCAGTCTTTGCGCAATTCGGAACTCGCTTGCGGTTTGGAGCGAAGCGACAGGAGCCAAATGATCAAGTTTAAAGTGAATAACAAGCCAGTGAACGTGGACGTTGATCCCCAGACCCCGCTTCTCTGGGTGCTGCGCGACAATCTGGGTCTCACCGGAACAAAGTTCGGATGCGGCATGGCGCAATGTGGCGCCTGCACTGTACACATCGGCGGACAAGCCGTGCGGTCGTGTGTTGCACCCGTATCGCGCGCCGACGGCAAAGAGGTCACTACGATTGAAGGCCTCTCGCCTGATCTCAGCCATCCTTTGCAGCGTGCCTGGCTGGAAATTGACGTGCCGCAGTGCGGCTACTGCCAGTCCGGACAGATCATGAGCGCCGCCGTGCTTCTCCGCGAAAAGCCCCAGCCTACGGACCAAGACATTGACCAGGCGATGACCGGCAACATCTGCCGTTGCGGAACCTATCCGCGCATACGGCAGGCGATTCACCGCGCTGCCGAACTGGCGAAAGGCGGTGCGCGATGAGCACAGCCCAGCAACTTCCCCGTCGTGATTTCCTGAAGCTCACTGTGGCGGCTAGCAGCGGTCTGCTGGTCGGCTTTTATTTTCCCGGACTCTCGCTACGCGCTGAAGCCGCGGAGCTAAAACAATTTTCCGCCAACGCGTTCGTCCGCATCGGCACAGACGAAAGCATTACGGTGATCGTGAACCATTCGGAAATGGGCCAGGGCGTTTACACCGCGCTCCCCATGATCCTGGCCGATGAGCTCGATGCCGATTGGTCCAAGGTCGGCTATGAGTCTGCGCCTGTTGATCCTGCATATAACCACCCCGTATTTGGTATTCAGATGACCGGAGGCAGCACCAGCGTTTGGTCTTCCTTCGAACAGTTCCGCAAAGCCGGCGCCGCCGCCCGCGCCATGTTGATTGCCGCCGCCGCTCAGCAATGGAGCGTCGATCCGGCCACTTGCACCACCGCCGAAGGCAAAGTGTTGCACGCTGCCAGCAAGCGCAACGCAACGTATGGTCAACTGGCCGAAGCTGCCGCCAAAATGACGCCGCCCGCGCAAGTCACGCTAAAAGACCCCAAAGACTTTAAGCTGATTGGCAAACCACTCAAGCGCCTAGACACCCCGGAAAAGCTCAACG